>JBBIOF010000066.1:0-9591 GCA_037443505.1 Candidatus Rokuibacteriota bacterium | reverse complement strand
GCGCGCGATCGAGGGGCGCCACGGCCGCGCCGGGGCGCCCCGAGCGCCGGGCCGGGGAAGTGCGCGGGGCGCGTGGTCCCCGTCGCTCGAACGAGCGGGGAGCGCGCGCAATCCCCCGGTGCTCCGGGATCCCCCGGCGGCACGGCCGCGCAGGCGGAGGCCGCGAGATGAAGTTCGTGGCGACGGTCGGAGGCCGGAGCGTGCAGGTGGAGGTCACGGGCGCCGAGGGGCGGTACCGCGTGACCATCGGCGAGCAGGTGTGGGAGGTGGACGCGCGCCCGACCCCCCAGGGCATCTACTCGCTGCTGGTGGGCGGGGTGTCCTACGTGGCGGACGTCACGGAGCGGGAGGGCGGCGCGGTCGTGGTGGACGTGGGCGGCGAGACCTACACCATCCAGGTGGAGGAGCAGACGCGCTACATTATCCGTACGCGGGGCGGCGCGCCCGGCGGCCACGCGGCCCAGACCCTCACCGCGCCCCTGCCCGGGCGGATCACCCACGTCGCTGTCGCGCCCGGCGACGCGGTGAGCGCCGGCGATACCGTGCTCGTGATCGAGGCGATGAAGATGGAGAACGAGTTCAGGGCGGCGGCGGCCGGGACGGTGGTGGAGGTGCGGGTGGCCCCCGGGCAGGCCGTCAACGCGGGAGACGTCCTGGTGGTGATCCAGTGACCGCGCCCGACCGGTTCGGCAACCTGCCGGCGCCCGGCCTGCCCTACGCCCGGGGCGCGATCCTCCGGAGCACCGAGGACGACCTCCGGAAGCTCCGGCGGGCCTGGCGGGTGATCGAGCGCCGGGGCACGGGCCGCGTTTACAACTTCTCGGGCCTGGAGCGCTCGCTGCCCCTCGGGCCGGAGGACCTGGCCCTGGCCGATGACGAGCTGGCCCCGGCGCTCTTCGGGGAGCGCTTCGTCGGCCTGGCCCTGGAGCACCTGGGCGGCCGGGTCCCCCGCCACGACGCCATGCTCTTCAACCGCACCACGGCCGCCACCTTCGCCGTCCACCTGGCCCTGGTGCGGCCCGGCGACTGCGTGATCGGCGTGACGCCCACCTACAGCCACCCCACGGTGGTCCGCTCGGCCGCGCAGGTAGGGGCCCGGTTCGTGGACACGACGGGCGCGGACGTCTTCGCCGAGGCGCTGGGGCGCGAGGAGCGGGTGGGCCTGGTGGTGCTCACCCGCCTGGCCGTCACGTACGACCTGCTGCCGGCCGGCGACCTCCGGAAGGTCGTCGAGCTCGCCCACGGGCGGGGCGTGCCGGTGTACGTGGACGACGCGGGCGGGGCCCGCGTGGGACCGGCGCTGTTCGACCAGCCGCGCATGCTGGAGCTGGGGGCCGACATCGGGGCCACCGGGCTCGACAAGTACGGCGTCTCCGGGCCCCGGCTCGGACTGCTGGGCGGCGAGCGCGACCTGGTGGCCCGCGTCCGGGCCCGGGCCTTCGAGTTCGGGCTGGAGGCGCGGCCCATGCTCCTGCCGGCGGCCGTGCGGTCCCTGGAGGGGTACCGTCCCGAGCGCGTCCGGGCCCTGGCCGACGCCACCCGCCGGGTCGGCGCGGCCCTCAGGGCCCTCCTCGGGTCCCGGGTGCGGGAGACCCCGGTGACCGCCCAGCTCCTCGCCGACGACGTCCTCGAGGCGGCGCTGGAGCGCGCGGGGCTCCGGCGGCCGCCCATCGTGCCCTACGAGGCGACGGCGGCCCTGGCGATGCTCCTCCTGGAGGACCACGGCGTGCTCACCGTGCACTTCGCGGGACTGCCGCCCGGCACGTCGAGCCTGCTGTTCAAGTTCGTCCCGCCCGAGACGCTGGCGGCCTTCGGCGGGGCCGAGGCGCTGGCCCGGGCGGTGGATGCCTCGCTGTCGAAGCTGGCGGGCCTGCTCGGGGAGCCCGCGCGGGTCGCCGCGCTGCTGCTCGGGGAGGGCTGAGCGGTGGCCGGCGCCCCCGCCATCGAGTTCCGGCAGGTCAACAAGTGGTTCGGCAAGCTCCACGTCCTGCGCGACGTCACCCTGTCGGTGGCGCCGGGCGAGGTGGTGGTCGTCTGCGGGCCCTCGGGCTCGGGCAAGAGCACCCTCATCCGCTGCGTGAACGGCCTGGAGCGGGTGCAGGGCGGCGAGATCGTGGTCCTGGGCGAGGCCCTCACCCGGCCGGGGGTGAACCTCACGCGCCTGCGCACGCAGGTGGGCATGGTGTTCCAGTCCTTCAACCTGTTCCCCCACATGACGGCGCTCCAGAACATCGTCCTGGCGCCGGTGCGGGTGAAGCGCCTGAGCCCGGCGGAGGCCGAGAAGGTGGCCCGGGCCCTGCTGGAGCGCGTGGGCATCCCGGACAAGGCCGACCACTACCCCGCCAACCTGTCCGGCGGCCAGCAGCAGCGGGTTGCGATCGCGCGGGCGCTGGCCATGCAGCCCCGCATCATGCTCTTCGACGAGCCGACGTCGGCGCTCGACCCCGAGATGATCAACGAGGTCCTGGACGTCATGACCGCCCTGGCCAAGGACGGGATGACCATGATGGTCGTCACCCACGAGATGGGCTTCGCCCGGCGCGTGGCCCACCGGGTCGTCTTCATGGATGAGGGGCAGATCGTCGAGGAGGGAGACCCGGCGCAGTTCTTCGCCGCACCCCGGTCGGAGCGCACCCGGCAGTTCCTGTCCAAGATCCTGTCGCACTGACGGAGGTCACCATGAAGCGCCTGCTGTCCGCCGCCCTGGTCCTGGCCGTCGCCCTGTCCGCCGCGGCGCCGGCCCTCGCCGAGACCACGCTGGAGAAGATCGGCCGCACCGGCGTGCTCACCATCGGGACCCGCACCGGCTCACCGCCCTTCGCCTTCATCAACCGGAGCAACGAGTGGGTGGGCTTCTCCATCGACCTGGTGGAGCAGGCCATCAAGCCCGTCATCGAGCGGAAGCTGGGCAGGTCCATCCGGGTGGAGAAGAAGGAGTCCACGCCGCCCACCCGCATCCCGCTCCTGACCTCCAACGCCGTGGACCTCATCGCCGGCACCATGACCGACACCCGAAGCCGCCGGGAGTCGGTGGACTTCAGCCTCACGTTCTTCGTCACCGGCGCGCAGTTCCTGGTGAAGAAGGGCAGCCCCATCAAGGGCATCGAGAGCATCGCCGGACGGCGCATCGCCGCCCAGCAGGGCTCCACCAACGCGCGCATCATCCGGGAGCGCGTGCCCAGCGCCCAGCTCCGCGAGTTCCCGGACCAGCCCGCCGCCTTCCAGGCCCTGGCCCAGGGGCAGGTGGACGCGTACACGAACGACGGCATCCAGCTGGCCGGCCTGAAGGCCAAGGCCCCGAACCCCAACGACTGGGAGATCGTGGGCGACTTCTACTCGTACGAGCCGTACGGGATGGCCATGCGGAAGAACGAGTCGGACTTCCGCCACCTGGTCAACGTGGGCCTGATGGAGGCCATCGAGTCGGGCAAGTACTTCGAGCTCTACGAGAAGTGGTTCGGGCCCCGGGGCGAGGTGCCGTACCCCCTGACCCCCGAGAACCGGCGCTTCCTCCAGATGCAGGTGGTGCCGAAGTAGCTGCGGCCGCGTGAGCTACCGGTTCGACTGGAGCGTGCTCTGGAGCGGCCAGTCCGGGGCCTGGCTGCTCCAGGGCCTGCTCACCACGCTGGAGATCTCGGCGCTCGCCTGGGGGCTGGCGGTGGCGCTGGGGATCCTCTCGGGCGCCCTCCGCACGGTGCCCCTGGCCGCGCTGCGCGCGGGCGCCACCCTCTACGTGGAGTTCTTCCGCAACGTGCCCCTGCTGGTCTGGATGTTCTTCTGGTACTTCGGGGTGCCGCCGCTCCTGCCGCAGGTCGTGCAGGACTGGCTCTTCAACCACGGCGCCGAGTTCTGGGCCGGCATGTTCGCGCTGGGCGTGTACCACGGCGCCCGCATGTCCGAGGTCATCCGGTCCGGTATCCAGTCGATCCCGCGGACCCAGTTCGAGGCCTCGGCGGCCATGGGGCTCACGGTGTGGCAGGCCTACCGCCTGGTGATCGTGCCCATCGCCCTCCGCCTCATCGTGCCACCCATGACCAACGAGTCCCTGAACCTCCTCAAGAACTCGTCGGTGGCCCTCACCATCAGCGTGGCCGAGCTGACCTTCCAGACGCGCCAGATCGAGACCTACACCGCCCGGGCGATCGAGGCGCTCACGGCGGGGACCGTGGTCTACCTGGCGCTCTGCCTGGGCATCGCGTGGGTCATGGGGCGCGTGGAGCGCCGGCTCGCCATCCCGGGCCTGATCGTCCGGGTGGGCGCGACGGGGGGCTGAGCCCGTGCTGGACGTCGGCGTCGTCCTGGCAAACTTCCGGTTCCTGATCGTCCAGGGCTTCCTGGGCATCGGCGGCTTCGCGGGCGGCACCCTCCGCCTGGCCGTGCCCGCCATCGTCCTGGGCTTCCTGCTGGGGATCTTCGTGGGGCTCGCCCGGCTGGCCCGGGCGCCGTGGATCCGGGTGCCCGCCACGGTCTACGTGGAGTTCTTCCGCGGCGTGCCCCTGGTGATGGTCATCTTCTGGTTCTGGTTCATCATCCCCCAGCTGCTCCGGCTGCCCATCCCCGAGTACGGCGTGGCCCTCACGGCCTTCGTGGTCTTCGAGGCGGCCTACTTCGGCGAGATCGTCCGGGCCGGGGTGCAGTCCGTGCCCCGGGGGCAGGTGGAGGCGGCCCGGGCCCTGGGGCTCACCGGCGCGCAGGCCCTCCGGCACGTGGTGCTGCCGCAGGCGCTCCGCAACATGGTGCCGTCCATCGTCACGCAGATGATCGTGCTCTTCAAGGACACGTCGCTGGCCTCCATCATCGGCTACGTGGACCTCACCAAGGCGGCCCAGATCGTCAACAACCGGGAGATCCGCCCCTTCGAGCTCTACCTGTTCATCGCCGTGGTCTACTGGGCCTGCACGTACTCGATGTCGCGGCTGGCCCGGCGGCTGGAGCGGAGCGCGGCCCACGCCTGAGCGGGCCGGGCCCGAGGAGAACGTCGATGTCGAGCCACAGGGCGCCCAGCTTCTACGAGACCGTGAACGCCTACTTCGAGCAAGCGGCGGCGCTCACCGATTACCCGCGCGGGCTCCTGGAGCAGATCAAGGTCTGCAACGCCGTCTACGCCGTGCAGTTCCCCCTCCGGCGTCGGGATGGGGTGGAGGTGATCTCGGGCTGGCGGGTCCAGCACAGCCACCACCGGCTGCCGGTGAAGGGGGGCATCCGCTTCGCGCCCACGGTCAACGAGGACGAGGTGAAGGCGCTGGCGGCCCTCATGACCTACAAGTGCGCCATCGTGGACGTGCCGTTCGGGGGCGCCAAGGGCGGCGTGCAGATCGACACCAAGAAGTACACCGTGGAGGAGCTGGAGCAGATCACCCGCCGCTACACGGCGGAGCTGATCAAGAAGAACTTCATCGGCCCCGGCATCGACGTGCCGGCCCCCGACTACGGCACGGGTCCCCGGGAGATGGCGTGGATCGCCGACACCTACCAGGCCTTCAACCCCGACCAGATCGACGCCCTGGCGTGCGTCACCGGCAAGCCCGTGAGCCAGGGCGGCATCCGGGGCCGCGTGGAGGCCACCGGGCGGGGCGTCTACTACGGGCTCCGGGAGGCGTGCGCCGATCCCGACGACATGAAGGCGGTGGGCCTCGGCCCCGGACTCGCCGGCAAGCGGGTGGTGGTCCAGGGGTTCGGCAACGTGGGCTACCACACGGCCCGGTTCTGCCAGGAGGCCGGCTGCGTCCTCGTCTCCCTGTCGCAGCAGGAGGGCGCCATCTACAACCCGGACGGGCTCGACGCCGACGCCGTCCTCCGGCACGTGAAGGAGACGGGGAGCATCCTGAACTTCCCGGGGGCCCGCAACATCGTGCCGCCCGGGCTGGCCCTGGAGCTGGACTGCGACATCCTGATCCCGGCCGCCCTGGAGAACCAGATCACCGCCGACAACGCGCCGCGCATCAGGGCGCGCGTGCTGGCCGAGGCGGCCAACGGCCCCACCACCGCCGAGGCGGAGGCCATCCTGCTGGACCGGGGCGTGCTGATCATTCCCGACGTCTACCTGAACGCGGGCGGGGTGACCGTGTCGTACTTCGAGTGGGTCAAGAACCTCTCCCACGTGCGCTTCGGCCGGGTGGGCAAGCGGTTCGAGGAGGCGGCCTTCGAGCGGATGCTGACCGCGGTGGAGAAGGCGACCGGGCGGCTCTTCTCCGAGGAGGAGCGGCGGCGGATCGCGCGCGGGGCCGACGAGATCGACCTGGTCAACTCCGGCCTCGAGGAGACCATGATCAGCGCCTACCACCAGATCCGCGACCTGGTGCGGCGGGACCGCAGGATCCGCGGCCTCCGCACGGCCGCCTTCCTCAGCGCGCTGACGAAGATCGCCACCACGTACATGGAGCTGGGGATCTTCCCGTAGCCCGCTCCGGAGCCCGCGGGAACCCCGCGGGCGCGCCCGGAGTTGTGACGGGCGTGAAGTTCCCCGCGCGCGGCACCGCCGCGTGCCCGAAGGAGGAGCCCATGCCCGGACGCATCCCGCGCACCGTCCTGCCGGCGGCGCTCGGTACGCTCCTTGCTGCGCTGCCGGCGGCGGCCGGTACCGTCTACGTCGCGAACGAGGCCAGCAACACCGTCTCGGTCGTGGACGCCGACACGAACACCGTCAGGGCCACCATCTGCCTCGGGTCGGACCCCGCGATTCCCGGCACGCCCCAGCCGGCCGGCCCCTGCAACGGGGAGACGCAGCACCACAGCCCGTTCTTCAACGGCCACGTGGGCACCCACGGGCTCTGGCTGACGCCGGACGGCAAGGTCCTGCTGGTGACGAACCGGATCTCCGGGACCGTGGCGGCCGTGGACACCGCCACCAACGCCGTGCTGGGGTACGCGCCGGTGGGCCGCGAGCCGCACCTGGCCACCGTCCGCCCGGGCGGCCGGGAGGCCTGGGTGGCGGTGCGGGGCGAGAGCCAGGTGGACGTGCTGGCGCTGGACCCCGACGCCCTCTTCAAGCCGGACCGGCCCCGCACCGAGCGGATGGCGCGCGTGGCCTCCGTGGCGACCGTGCGCGGCCCGTCCATGGTGTCCTTCACGTCCGACGGCCGGTGGGCCTTCGTGGCCGCCGGCAAGCAGGACCGCGTGGACAAGATCGACGCCGAACGGCGCGCCGTCGTGGCCAGCGCCACGGTGGCCGCCGCCTTCACTCCCTTCGGCCTGGTGAGTCCGGACGACCGCGAGCTCTACCTGGTCCACAAGGGGGCCCGGAAGCTCTCCATCCTCCGGACCGGCGACCTGGGCCTCGTCGCCACCCTCGACGTCGGCCCCTGCGCCAACCACGTGTGGTTCGTGGGGCGGCTGGCCTACGTCACCATCGGGGGGCCGCCGCCCTGCGCCCCGGCGGGCAAGGCCGATCGCCAGGGGAAGGTGGTGATCATCGACCGGACCACCCACCGGATCGTCCGGGAGCTGACGGGCCCGGCGTTCACCGGTGACCCGCACGGCATCTGGGGCGACGGCCGGCGCCTCTGGATCGGGCACGAGTCGGGCGACCGGGTCACCGCCATCGACACGGGCAATCCCGACGACCCCGGCGACGACGCGGTCATCGGCGCGGTCACCGGGCCGCCGGCGGACCTGGCGTTCCTCAGGCAGCCGATCGACGTGGTGGTGAGGCCCTAGCGGCGCCTGCCCTCAGGCCTCCTTCGGGCGCCAGGACTTGTAGCGCTCGCGCAGGACCTTCTTGTCGAACTTGCCGACGCTGGTCTTGGGGACGGCGTCGATGAGCACGACCTCGTCCGGCAGCGCCCACTTCGCCAGCCGGGGGCGGAGGTACTCGATGATCTCGCCCGGGTCGAGCTGCACGCCCGGGCGGGGCACCACGCAGGCCAGGGGGCGCTCCAGCCACTTCGGGTGCGGCACGGCGATCACCGCCGCCTCCAGCACCTTCGGGTGGCCCATGATCATGTTCTCCACGTCCACGCTGGAGATCCACTCGCCGCCCGACTTGATCAGGTCCTTGGTGCGGTCGGTGATCTGCACGTAGCCCTCGGGGTCGATGGTGGCCACGTCGCCCGTGCGGAACCAGCCGTCCGCGGTGAAGCGGTCGGCGGACTCGGGGTTGTCGTAGTAGGCGGCGGCCACCCACGGGCCGCGCACCTGGAGCTCGCCCATGCTGGTGCCGTCCCACGGCAGCTCCCGGCCCGCGTCGTCCACGATGCGGGCGTCCACGCCCACGGACGGGTAGCCGGGCTTGGCCCGCACCGCGTACCGGTCGTCCTCGGACCAGTCCTGCATGTAGCTCTTCAGGCGCGACACGGTGCCCACCGGGGTCATCTCGGTCATGCCCCAGGCGTGGGTGATGGCGGCCCTGAACTGCCGGTCGTAGGCCTCGATCAGGCTCCGGGGGGCGGCGGAGCCCCCGACGGCGATGGTGCGCAGCGACGAGAGGTCGAAGCCCTCCTTCTCGGCCACCTCCTTCACGGCCAGCCACACCGTGGGGACGCCGTCCGTCAGCGTCACCCGCTCGGCCTGGATGATCTCGCAGATGTCGCGCGGCTGGGGGTTCGTGCCGGCGAAGATCTGGGTGGAGCCGGCCATGACGGCGGTGTAGGGGAAGCCCCAGGAGTTGGCGTGGAACATGGGCACCACGTGCAGGACGGTGTCGCTCTCGGACACCGCAAGCTGGTCCACCCCCGCCTGGGCCAGGGAGTGGAGGAAGACCGCGCGGTGCGTGTAGACGACGCCCTTGGGGTTCCCGGTGGTGCCCGACGTGTAGCACATCCCCGCCGCGTCGCGCTCGCCCAGCCGGGGCCAGGCGGCCAGCGGCTCCGCCTCCGCCAGGAGCGTCTCGTAGTCGAGGAGCCCGGCCGGCACCGCGGCGTCCGGCGTGTCGCGCATGATCACCACCCGGCGGACCGTGCCCAGGCGGTCGCGGATGGGCTCGAGCAGGGGCCAGAGGCTCGCGTCCGCGAACACCACGCTGTCCCCGGCGTGGTTGACGATGAACGCGAGGTCCTGCTGCGACAGCCGGATGTTGAGCGTGTGCAGCACGGCGCCGGACAGGGGCACGGCCCAGTAGAGCTCCAGGTGGCGGTGGCTGTTCCACGCGAAGGTGGCCACGCGGTCGCCCCTGCCGACCCCGAGCCTCGCGAGCGCCCCGGCCAGGCGGCGCGTGCGCTCCGCGAACTCGGCGTACGTGTACCGGAAGAGCGGCCGCCCCGGCACGCGGGTGGCGATGGTCTTGCGCGCGAACAGGCGCCGCGACCGCTCGAAGAAGTGGGTGAGCGTCAGCGGGTAGTCCATCATCAGGCCGTCGATCTGAGCGGTCATCGTCGTGCCTCCCCGGTCGTTCGGACCTCCGGACCGCCCCAAGGGTACGGTCCCGGGCCGGCGTCCGTCCAGGGCCTCGTCGCCGAATAGGGCGCCCGGGCCCTTCGTCCTACGGGGTGACGGAGGGAGCGATGGACAACCCCTGGAAGCTCGCGAGCATCGGCATCGCCCTCGTGCTGGCCACGGCCCTGGTGACGGGCGTCACCACGGCCTACCTCGTGCGTCCCGCGGCGCCGGACGCCGCGGCGTCCGTGAGCCCCGCGCCGCCGGCGCGTCCCGCCACGG
>JBBIOF010000065.1:0-9657 GCA_037443505.1 Candidatus Rokuibacteriota bacterium | reverse complement strand
GCCCGCCGCGCGCGGACCGTCATCACCATGGTCCCCTCCTCGCGCGAGGTGGAGGCCGTCGTGGGGGCGATGCTGCGGGACCTCGGGCCCGGGCACCTGCTGGTGGACATGACGTCGGCGGACCCGGCCAGCACGCGGCGGCTGGCCCGGGAGGTGGAGGCGCGGGGCGCGCGCATGATCGACGCGCCCGTCTCGGGCGGCGTGGGCGGGGCGCGCCAGGCGACGCTCAGCATCATGGTGGGGGGCGACGCCGCCGACCTGGAGCGCGCCCGGCCCCTGCTGGCCCTGATGGGCAAGAACATCTACCACGTGGGCGGCGTGGGCACCGGGCACGCCATGAAGCTGGTGAACAACGTGCTCTCGGCCGCCTGCCTCACCGCCACCGCCGAGGCCGTCGTCGTCGCCATGCGGGCGGGCATCGACCCGGCCCGGGCCGTGGAGATCGTCTCGGCCTCCACCGGACGGTCCGACGCCACCCTGCGCAAGTTCCCGCAGTTCATCCTGCCGGGCGGCTTCGACTCGGGCTTCGCCATGGCGCTCATGGACAAGGACCTCCGCGGCTTCCTGAAGCTGGCCGGGGAGGTCGGCTACACGCCGCAGGTCACCGCGGCCGCCGCGCGCTGGTTCCGGCTGGCGATGGAGGGGCCGCTGGCCGCCGGGGACCACGTCGAGGTGGTCAAACTGATCGGCTACCCGGGGGGCGAAGGGGCATGAGAGTCGGGTTCATCGGCACCGGCACCATGGGCCAGCCCATGGTCAACAACCTGGTCCGGAAGGGGTTCGCGGTCGTCGCCTACGACGTGGTCCCGGCCGCCCTGGACGCGGCCGTCCGCCTGGGCGCGGCCCGGGCGGGCTCGCCGGCGGAGGTCGCCCGGCAGGCCGAGGCGGTGGTGACGATGCTGCCGTCGTCGCCCCACGTCGAGGCGGCGTACCTGGGCCCCGGCGGCGTGCTGGAGGGCATCGCGCCCGGCCGGCTCTGCATCGACATGTCCACCATCGAGCCGGGCGTGTCGCGCCGGGTGGCCGAGGCGCTCCGCGGCAAGGGCGCCCGCTTCCTGGACGCGCCGGTGTCCGGCGGCGTGCCGCGCGCCGAGGACGGGACCCTGGCCATCATGGTGGGCGGCGAGCGGAGCGACTTCGAGGAGGCCCGGCCGGTGCTGGCCGCCATGGGCAGCACCATCATCCACGTGGGCCCGGTGGGCGCGGGCGAGGTGGCGAAGATCTGCAACAACCTGATCGCCGGCGTGGCCGCCGTGGCGGTGAGCGAGGCCTTCCGCATCGCCGAGGGGTTCGGCGTCGATCCCCGCGTGCTCACGGAGGTCATCTCCCGGTCCTCGGGCAACACCTGGGTGATGGAGCACATGCACCCGGTGCCGGGCCTGGTCCCCCGCGCGGCCTCCAGCCGCGACTACGCCCCCGGGTTCATGACGGACCTCATGGCGAAGGACCTGGGCCTTGCCGTCAACGCCGCCCGCGCGCTCCGCGTTCCCGTGTTCGTGGCGCCGGCCGCCCAGCAGGTGCTGCGCCTGGCGTCCTCCCACGGCTGGGGCCGGAAGGACTTCACGTCGGTCTACCAGTTCCTGAAGCCCTCGAGCGGCGAGGCGCCGGTGTAGGGGGTGTATACTACCGGCCGCTGCGCCCCGAGGAGGACGGCCAGGTGAGCCTCTACATCATGCTCAGCACGCTCTCGGAATCGGGCCGCAAGGTGCTCCGCGAGCGACCGGGCTGGATCCGCAAGGTCAACGGCGACGTGGAGCGGATGGGCGCCCGCGTCGTGGCGCAGTACGCGGTCCTTGGCCCGTACGACTTCGTCACCGTCGTCGAGGCGCCGGACAACGCCACCATCTCCCGCGTGTCGGTGGAGCTGGGCGCGCGCGGGGGCGTGGCGGGGATGACGATGGCCGCCATCCCGCTCGACGAGTTCATCCAGCGGCTCGAGGGCGGCGGCGCCCGCGCGCCGAGGGGTCGCAAGAAGCGATGAGAGTCCTCAAGATCGTGCCCGAGCGCTGTACCGGCTGCCTCCGGTGCGAGCTGGCCTGCTCGTACGTGCAGACGGGGGCGTTCCAGCCGGCGAAGTCCGTCATCCGCGTGTCGCCGTTCGAGGGACTGACCTCGTACGCGCCGTACACGTGCTTCCAGTGCGCCGAGGGCTGGTGCATGACGGCCTGCCCGGTGGGCGCCATCACCATCAACGCGGCCGGCGCGAAGGACGTGGTGGACGACACCTGCGTCGGCTGCAAGCTCTGCACCATCGCCTGCCCCTACGGCACGATGTTCTACGATCCGGAGCGGCGCAAGGCGTTCAAGTGCAACCTGTGCGGGGGCGACCCCGCCTGCGCCCAGGCCTGCCCGACGGCCGCCATCGTCCACGAGGAGGCGCCGACGGAGGACTGGCTCGGGGGCTTCGCGGCGGAGCGGGGCCGCCGGCTGCTCGAGCCCGCGGGGGTGCGGTGATGCCGACCCGGCACCTGATCATCGGCGGTGGCACGGCGGGCGTGAACGCCATCCGCACCATCCGGGAGGAGGAGCGGGAGCGCTCCGAGATCACCCTGGTGAGCCTGGAGCGGCCGTACTCCCGCATGGTGCTGCCGTACTACCTGGACCGCTCCATCGCGGAATCCCACGTCTTCACCGCCACCGCGGCCCTGCTGGACCGCTGGGACGTGAAGGCGCACCTGGGCCGGCGGGCGACGCGCCTGGACACGGGGGCCCGGACCTGCACGCTGGACGACGGCACCCGGATCGAGTACGACGACTGCCTGATCGCCACCGGCTCGTCGCCGGTGAAGGCGCCGGTGCCCGGCGCCGACGGGCGCGGGGTCCACTCGTTCTGGACGCTGGACCAGTGCCGCCAGCTCATCGCCGACGTGGGGCCGGGGCGCCACGTGGTGATGGTGGGGGCGGGCTTCATCTCGTTCACCATCCTGAACTCCATCCTGGCGCTGGGCGCGCGGCTCACCATCGTGGAGATCGCGCCGCGCATCCTGCCCCGCATGGTGGACGCCGTCGGCGCCGAGCTGGTGGAGGGCTGGCTCCGGGCGCACGGCGTGGCGGTGCGGACCGGGGCGCGCCTGGCGCGCATCGAGGACGCCCGGGGACGCAAGCGCCTCAGGTTCGCGAAGGGGCCCGACCTGGTGGCCGACGTGGTCGTCATGGCCACGGGCATCAGGGCCAACCTCGACTGGCTCCAGGGCTCCGGCATCCGCGTCAACCAGGGCATCGTGGTGGACGACCACCTCCGCGCGAGCGTCCCCGGCGTCTACGCGGCCGGGGACGTCGCGGAGGGGCCCGAGCGCGTCTCGGGCGGCGCGGCGGTCCACGCCATCGAGCCCACGGCCCAGGAGCACGGCCGCGTGGCCGGGGCCAACATGGCGGGCCGGGACGTGCGCTACCGGGGCAGCGTGCTCATGAACATCGTGGAGGTCTGCCACCTCGACGTGGCCTCGTTCGGCGCGTGGGAGGACCCGAAGGCCGAGGTGGCCACGGCCGTCCGTCGCGACCGGCCGGCCTACCGGAAGCTGCTGTTCACCGGCGACCGGCTGACCGGCGCCATCATCCTGGGGCCGTCCAGCGACGTCTGGACCACCAACGACGTGGGCATGCTCAAGGGGCTGGTGCAGTCCCGGACGCCGCTGGGCCCGTGGAAGGCGCACCTCGTGCGCGATCCGTTCGACCTCAAGCCGGCGTTCATCGCGGCGCGGACGACCGGCACCCTGCTCCCCGAGACCGTGCTGGGGCGCCCGTCGAAGGCGCCGGCCGGCACCCCGGTGGCCGTATGAGCCCGACGACGACCGCTGTGCGACCGAAGGCGAGGACCGCGAAGGCCGGGGACGTCCAGCCCGCGTACGCGGGCCGGCTGCTCCGGGTGGACCTCACCCGGCGCCGGTGCTGGGCCGAGCCCTGGAGCCCCGAGCAGATGCGGGAGCTCGTGGGCGGCGCCGGCCTGGGCGCGATGATCCTCTACCGCGAGACGGCGCTCCGGGGCGGCCGGGGCAACGTGTCGTGGGACCACCCCGACAACCGGCTCGTGCTGGCCACGGGGCCGCTGGCGGGGCTGCCCGTCTGGGGCACGGGGACGCTGACGGTGGTGACCATCGGGGCCCTGACCAACGGGCCCACCTCCACGCAGGCCAACGGGTTCTTCGGGACCAACCTCAAGTACTCCGGCTACGACGCCATCGTGGTGCAGGGGCAGGCGAAGGACTGGGTCTACCTCTACGTCCACGACGACGTGGTGGAGCTGCGCGACGCGCGCCACCTGGCAGGCAAGGACACGTGGCAGACGCAGGAGGTGCTGGGCCGCGAGCTGGGGCTGGGCGGCCACCAGCTCTCCGTCTACTCCATCGGGCCGGCCGGCGAGAACCTGGTGCGCTTCGCGGCCATCCAGGGGGACTGGGGCCACGTGGCCTCCAAGAACGGCTGCGGCGCCGTGATGGGCAGGAAGAAGCTGAAGGCCGTGGCCATCGTGCGCGGCACCCGCGCCCTCCGCTGCGCCGACCCTCGGGGCGTGATCCAGGTCGCCGACGACATCGCGCACGACCTGAAGACCGACCCCTCGGCGAAGTCGCTCTACGAGTGGGGCACCCTGCCGGCGGTGGTGAACCTGGCGCGCCTGGGCGTCCTGCCCATCAAGAACTACACGACCAGCACGCCGTACGCGGACCTGGCGGACTGGGAGGCGCCGAAGCTGCGGGAGGGCTTCGACCACCGGGGCCACCAGTGCAGCGCCTGCGGCATGCGCCACTGCCACATCCAGGTGATCCGGGGCGGCGAGCACCGGGGGGTGCTGGTGGACGAGCCGGAGTACGAGGGCTGGTCCGGCGCCGGCTGGACCATCGGCGCGACCGACCGCGAGGGCATCTCCTGGCTGAACACCGAGATCGACCGCGCCTGCGTGGACGTCAACGAGTTCGGCTGGCTCTGCGGCTGGGTCATGGAGTGCCAGGACAAGGGGTACATCGGCGAGGACCAGCTGGGGTTCCGCCTCCGGTGGGGGGACATCGCGGGCGCCCACCGGCTGCTGCAGATGGTGGTCCGCCGCGAGGGGCTCGGCAACCTCCTGGCGGAGGGCGTCAAGCGCGCCGCCGAGGCCCTGGGCGGCCCCGCCCGCGACTGCGCCATCTACACGCTCATCGGCGCCTCGCCCCGCGGCCACGACCACCGCGCCCGCTGGGACGAGATGCTCGACACCTGCACGGCCTCCACCGGCACGCTGGAGAGCGGGGTGCCGGTCCACCTGGCCGAGCTGGGGCTGCCCACGCGCATCAACCCCTTCAGCGGCGAGGACGTCGCCCGCCAGGTGGTGGGCCTCCGCGGCCGGCGGCACGTGGAGGACTCGCTGGGCATCTGCATCTTCACCGGGCGCACGCGCATGGAGAACCTCTGCCGGGCGCTGAGCGCCGCCACGGGCTGGCACTACACGCTCGACGAGGCCATGCGCTTCGGCCGCCGCACCGCGGCCATCCTCCGGGCCGTGCGCCTGCGGTGCGGGCTCGGCCCCGAGGTGGAGCGGCCCTCGGTGCGCTACGGCTCCACGCCCGTGGACGGGCCCGCCAAGGGCCAGGCGGTCATGGACCAGTGGGAAACCATGATCGACCTCTGGTACCGGGGCGTGGGCTACGACCGGAAGACGGGGAAGCCACTGCCGAAGACGCTCCGGGACCTCGGCCTCGACTGGCTGGCAAAGGACCTCTGGGGTCGCCGGGGGTAAGGGCCGGGGGACCGGGAGGCCCTCGCGCCCTCCCGGTCCCGCGCGGCTACTTCCCGATCACGAGCCCGTGCGGGTCGGGGTTGCCGGTGGTGCCCACCGGGATGGTCGCGACCTTCCGGTGGGTGGTGGTGTCCACCACGTCCACCGCCCTGGCCGTCCGGCTCGTGAGCCACAGCTCCTTGCCGTCGGGCGAGAGGTCGGGGATGTCCGGCTGCTGCGACACCGGGACCCTGGCGATGACCTTCCGGCCCGGCACGTCGATGACGGCCACCTGGTGCTCCTGGCGCACGGTGACGTAGGCGCGCCGGCCGTCAGGGCTCAGGACGATGCCGTGAGTGTCCGCCCCGACCTTGAGCTCCGCGACCACCCGGTCCTCGGCGGTGTCGATCACGGTGACGATGTGGTCGCCGCCCTCGGTGACCCACACCTCCCGGCCGTCCCGGGAGACGACGGTCCCCATGGCGTCCTTGCCGCCGAAGACGCTCCTCCTCACGTCGCCGCTGGCGACGTCGATCACCGAGACGTCGCCGGTGCCGCCGTTGGAGACGTAGGCCTTGCGCCCGTCCGGCGTGAAGGCGACCAGCATGGGCTTCTGGCCCACCCTGATCTGCCGGACCACCGTGCGGCTCTCCAGGTCGATGACGGAGACCGTGTGGGCCTGGACGTTGGCCGTCCACACCTGCCTGCCGTCCGGCGACAGCGTCACGCCGTGGGTGCCCCGATCCGCAGGGATGACGGCGACCTCCTCCCCGGAGGTCGTGTCGAACACGGAGACGGAGCCCGAGCCGACGTTGGCCACGTAGAGCCGCCGGCCGTCGGGCGACAGCACGGCGTTGTGGGGCTTCTGCTGGCTGGTCTTCCAGGTCTTCACCACCGTCCGGGCCTTGCCGTCGATGACCTGGATGGTGTTCTCGTTCTGGTTGGTGACGTAGACCACGAAGGCATCCGCGGCCGGCGCCGCGAGGAGCAGGAGCGCGGCGGCCGCCGCGGCGCGCGAGAGATGGCTCATGGCGGGCTCCTTTCCGGGACGGCCTCAGAAGCGGATGGGCTGGGAGACCTCCCAGCGCCGTCCCTCGCTGTTGACGAAGACCACCCGCAGGCGCCCGGGGCGGGCCAGGCGTAGCGGGAACCGGATCAGCGGGTTCGCGCTCACCGCCGAGGTCAACCGGAACTCACTGACCTTCTCGTCGTCGAGGAACACCAGCATCGCCTTCACGTAGTACTCGGGCGCCTGCCGGACGATGCGGCCATCCTTCACCACCAGACCGGTGTAGGAGCCGTGGTCGAGCTTGGCCCGGACCTGGACCACCTCGCCGGGCCGGGTTGCTCCCGACAGGCGAAGGCGCGGGTTGCCGGCTCCCTCGCGGTCGGTGGCGTCGGGGGCGGTCGTGCACCCGCCCTCGCTCACCCTGACGTCGCGCCGGCCCTCGAAGCGGCCGTGGCGCGAGCACTCCGCCGTCGCCCTGAGCGTGCCGCCGGCGCCGGAGCGCATCTGGAAGGCCACCGAGGCCTGCCCGTTGGCAGGGGTGAAGTAGAACGTGCCCTTGTGCGGGACGGGATCCCGGTCGAGGCGAACGTCGATGGAGCGGATGAAGTGATCGGGCTGCATCGGGTGCTCGACCCAGACGTGGACGGGGACGGCGGTGGGATCCTCCGAGAGCGCGGGGACCTCGATGCGCGGGAGGTGCTCGCGGTCCGGCGCCGCGGGCTGGGCCCCGGCGGTGTCAGGAACCAGCCAGGCCAGGCACGCCCCGACCAGCAGCGAGCGACGCGAGGGGTCCATTCGCCCTCCTCGGGACCCGGTCGTGCCGTCCGGACGATGCGCCCCTTCGACCCTCGTGTGGATAGCCAATATTACCGACCGAAATTGTACAGTACTCTCGCCAGAGAGGCGCGATTTGTCAAGTGGGGGATTGACGCTTGACCCGGTTCGTAAGTGTGTGTTAATTCTCGGCGCGCGGGTGGCGGCCGCGGTCTTCCAGCCCTTCGTCCCCGGGGGAGCCCATGGCTCAAGTCATTGGATTCATTGGTCTTGGCATCATGGGACGCCCCATGGCCAAGAACCTTCTCAAGGCCGGTTACCCACTGGTTGTCCACAACCGCAGCCGCGCCGCTGTCGACGAGCTGGTGGGGCTGGGAGCCAGGGCGGCGACCTCCCCCCGGGAAGTGGCCGGCCAGTGCGAGGTCCTCATCACCATGCTCCCCAACTCCCCCGACGTGGAGCTGGTGGCGCTGGGCAAGGACGGCATCGTCGAGGGCGCTCGCCCCGGGCTCGTCTTCGTGGACATGTCCACGATCTCGCCCCTCGTCTCGCAGCACGTCGGCAAGGCCCTGGAGGCCCGGGGCGTCGCCATGCTCGACGCGCCGGTGTCGGGTGGCGAGAAGGGGGCGATCGAGGCGACGCTGTCGATCATGGTGGGCGGGGACCGGGCGGTGTTCGACCGGGTGCTGCCGATCTTCCAGGCGATGGGCCGGACCATCACCCACCTGGGGCCGCTCGGGTTCGGGGGCTTCACCAAGCTGGCCAACCAGATCATCGTGGCCGTCAACCTCACGGCGCTGGGCGAGGCGCTCACGCTCGCCCGCAAGGCCGGCCTCGACCGGGAGCTCACGCTCAAGGCGCTGGCCGGAGGGCTCGCCGGCTCGCGGTGCCTCGACCAGAAGGCGCCGAACTACCTGAGCGGCTCCTACCAGCCCGGGTTCAAGATCGACCTGCACTTCAAGGACCTGGGGCTCATCATGGAGGCGGCACGGGCGCTCGGCGTGCCGCTGCCGGCGACGGCGGTCGTCCAGGAGCTGTTCAAGGCCCTGCGCGTCAAGGGGCGCGGGGGCCTCGACCACTCCGCCGTGATCACGCTGCTCGAAGACCTGGCGGGCCTGTCCGCGTGAGGGCGACGGTCGATCGCGTCGGCGCGGACTCCCAGGGGCGCCCGACCAAGATCCAGGTCCGGCGCGTGCGCAAGAGCGACCTGTCCCGTGCCCGGGACGTCATCGAGCAGGCCTTCAGCGACTTCCTGGAGCGGCAGCTCGGCACACGCCCCCGCCAGCCCTTCGGCGGCGCGCAGTACGTCCACCACCGCTGGCTCATGGAGCCGTGGGGCTGCTTCGTCGCCGAGGAGGACCAGGCCAAGATCGTGGGGACCGCCCTCGGGGTGACCTGGGGGTCCCTGGGGCTGCTGGGGCCCGTGGCGGTGCTCACCAACTACCAGAACCAGAAGATCGGCCAGCAGCTCATCCAGGCGGTGCAGGAGTTCTTCGAGGAGAACCGCACGGCGCTGAGCGGTGTCGTCACCTACCCGGCGAGCCCCAAGCACCTGGCGCTCTACCACAAGTTCGGCTACCGGCCCAAGGGGCTCATGGCGGTGACGAGCAAGGCCCTGCCGTCCCGCGACAGCCGGCCGGCCGCGCGCCCGCAGAAGAACGGCCTCGGCGTCCGCCGCTTCTCCACGCTGGAGGAGGCCAGGAAGAAGGTCATGCTGCAGCGGCTGCACCGCATCACCGGCGCAATCTGCCGGGGCATGGACCTCGGCAAGGAGATCGAGATCGTCGACGGCCTCGCGCTGGGCGACACGCTGCTCCTCGAGCGGGGCCGCGACGTCGTGGGCTTCGCGCTCTACCACACGCCGGGCGTCAGTGAGGCGCCCACCGGCACCCTCTACGTGAAGTTCCTGGCCCTCGACCCACAGCAGCGCCGCGTCGAGTACCTGGAGCACTTCCTGGGCGCGGTGGAGGACCTGGCCCAGGAGCTGGGGCTGCCCCGCGTCGTCCTGCCCGTGTACACTCGCTACTGGACGGCGTACAGCACGCTCCTGCGATGGGGGTACCAGGTGGACTTCACGATGGTCCGGATGCAGCGCGGCAAGCAGGAGGACTACGAAGACCCCTCCCACCTCGTCCTCGACGACTGGCGTTGAGGCTCCTGCCGGCCGCGCTCGCCGCCGCGGCGA
>JBBIOF010000064.1:0-9789 GCA_037443505.1 Candidatus Rokuibacteriota bacterium | reverse complement strand
TCCGCGAGAGACCCGGTGAAACTGTAGCGCCAGTGAAGATGCTGGCTACCCGCGAGTAGACGGAAAGACCCCGTGAACCTTTACTGTACCTTGGCATGGAACTTTGGTGTGGTCTGTGCAGGATAGGTGGGAGGCGTCGAAGCCGGAGCGCCAGCTTCGGTGGAGCCAACCTTGAGATACCACCCTGATTGCGCTGGAGTTCTAACCTGGGCCCGTGATCCGGGTCGGGGACAGTGCCAGGTGGGCAGTTTGACTGGGGCGGTCGCCTCCCAAACGGTAACGGAGGCGCTCGAAGGTCGGCTCAGCACGGTTGGAAATCGTGCGGTGAGTGTAAGGGCAGAAGCCGGCTTGACTGCGAGACCCACAAGTCGAGCAGGTGCGAAAGCAGGGCCTAGTGATCCGGTGGTCCCGAGTGGAAGGGCCATCGCTCAACGGATAAAAGGTACTCCGGGGATAACAGGCTGATCTTGCCCAAGAGTTCACATCGACGGCAAGGTTTGGCACCTCGATGTCGGCTCATCGCATCCTGGGGCTGGAGCAGGTCCCAAGGGTTGGGCTGTTCGCCCATTAAAGCGGTACGTGAGCTGGGTTTAGAACGTCGTGAGACAGTTCGGTCCCTATCTGTCGCGGGCGAAGGAGGGTTGACGGGAGCTGCCCCTAGTACGAGAGGACCGGGGTGGACGGACCGCTAGTGTGCGAGCTGTGCCGCCAGGCGCATCGCTCGGTAGCTATGTCCGGCAGGGATAAGCGCTGAAGGCATCTAAGCGCGAAACCCGCCTGAAGATGAGACCTCCCGGGGCGTAAGCCCCCTGAAGGGCCCTCGTAGATGACGAGGTTGATAGGCCGGAGGTGCAAGCACCGTGAGGTGTTCAGCTGACCGGTACTAATCGCCCGTGCGGCTTGACCACATTGAATTCGTTCATCCCTGATGACGGGAGAAGATGCAGCGTCTGGCTGCACTCGAGGATCTCCGTATTCGGATCACGTTCCCGGTGGCAATGCCGGAGGGGCCACACCCGTTCCCATCCCGAACACGGAAGTTAAGCCCTCCAGGGCCGATGGTACTGCGCTGGCAACGGCGTGGGAGAGTAGGTCGCCGCCGGGATTGAGTCGAGCGCCCGGGCCTCTAAGGTCCGGGCGCTCGTACGTTCGGAGGCCGTCTCGGATCAGAGGATCAGCCGGACGGCCGAGACGTAGAGGCGGAGCAGCGCCTCGAAGACGGGCCCCACCACGAAGCGGACCGCGCCGCTGAACACCGGGAGCAACAGGAGCAGGGGCCCGTACTGCTCGAGCGCGCGGAGGCCGGCGACCGCCACCAGGGCCATGTCGCGCGCCGGGCGGGCGAAGTACCCCGCGTTCACCGGCACCGGCCTCGCCCAGCCGAAACCCGCCAGCACGAAGGCGAGGGCTCCGAGCAGGTCCAGATGCGGCAGGGGGTTCAGGGTCAGCCGTCGGGCCCGCCGCCGGGTCGGGTCGCCCAGCCGGTCCGCCACCAGCCCGTGGGCGACCTCGTGCACCGTCACCGCCAGCAGCAGCGCCGGGATCTTGAGGACGAGCCCGGCAAGGAGTGGCGCGGGGTCGTCCAGGAGGCCGGTCACGCGGGCCTCAGCCCGCGACCGCCGTCCACACGGCCAGTCCGAACGCCACAGCGGTGAGCGCGCCGAGCCCCACCGCCAGCAGGTGGTCCAGGGTCGTCTCCTCGCGCCGCTCGGCCATGGACAGCCCGAGGCCGGCCAGGAACCCCCCGACGAACCCGCCGGCGTGCGCCAGGTTGTTGACGCCCGACATGAAGAAGCCCAGCACGAACATGATCAGTGCCCACTGCCCGTACTGGCGCAGCACCAGGCTCCCGAACGCGCCGCCCCGCCGCCGGCCGAAGGCCACCAGCGCTCCGAGCAGGCCGAAGATGGAGCCCGAGGCCCCGATGGTGAAGGGCACCCCCAGGACGTTGGAGACCACGAAGCCGGCGGCCCCCGACACGGTGAAGACGACCATCAGGCGCGCCGGCCCGTACACCTCCTCCACGGCGGGGCCGAGCTGGCGGATCCAGAGGACGTTGAAGGCGATGTGCAGCAGGTTCCCATGGAGATAGATGGCGGTGAGCAGGGTCCACCAGCGGCCCTGGGCCCAGGCGAACGCGCCCGTCATGCCCAGCGCGTCGAGGACCCTGGCGCTGGGGGCGAAGAGGTCGAGGAGCCCTCGCGGCCGGAGCGCCCCGGCGGGATCGGCGACCAGGCTCACCACGTAGAGCGCCACGCAGGCGACCGAGATGGCGTGCGTGACGCCGCCGCCGCGGAAGAGGCGGCGGCCCAGCTCCGTGAAGCCCCAGAGGCCGGGGCGCCGGCGCCCGCAGACCAGGCACGACGCGGCATCGGCCCGGGTCAGCCGCCCGCAGGACGGGCAGACGATGGTGCGGATGGCTCTACGGAACATCGGTCGGCGGCTCCTCCGACTCGACGCGGTAGCCCTCGTCGAGCCAGACGCCGAGGTCGATCAGACGGCACGTCAGCGAGCAGAACGGGCGGTGCGGGTTCCCCGTCCAGCAGGTCTCCCGGCGGCACCTCGGGCACCGAAGGCCGCGCACCGGCGGCGACGGCCGCTCCTCATCCGTCACCATCCAATGCATCCTACTGGCCGCTCACAAAGCCTGTCAACACAGGCACTTTCGAGGCACTTGCGAAAGATTTCCCGTTGACGCGGCTCCGACGCATCGCGTAAAGTGGCGGATCGTGCCCGTCAGCCTTCGAGACAGAGCAAGGAGCTCGAGGACCATGAACCGGATTCACCGCCGCTCCCTGTCCAGCTTCTTCCCCGTGCTGCTGGTGGTGGCGCTGGCGGCACTGGCGGCCGGGCCGGCCGCCTGGGCCGAGGCGCCCCAGGCCCCGCCCGCCCCCGCCCCGCACGCAGGGGGAGGCGAGGCGAGCCTGAAGGTCCCCGACCTCGGACAGGTGGCGGGCGGCCGGGCGCTCCTCACGGGGGGCCTGGTGGTCTGCGCCCTGGGGTTCGTCTTCGGCCTGGTGATCTTCTCCCAGCTCCGGCGCCTCCCCGTGCACGCGGCCATGCGGGAGATCTCGGAGCTCATCTACGAGACGTGCAAGACCTACCTGATCACGCAGGGCAAGTTCCTCCTGATCCTCGAGGTGTTCATCGCCATCATCATCCTCCTCTACTTCGGGTTCCTGCTGCAGTTCGAGGCGGCCCGGGTGGCGATCATCCTGCTCTTCAGCCTCGTGGGCATCGCCGGCAGCTACGGGGTCGCCTGGTTCGGCATGCGCATCAACACCTTCGCCAACTCGCGGACGGCCTTCGCGAGCCTGCGGGGGGAGCCGTACCCCGTCTACGCCATCCCGCTCAGGGCCGGCATGAGCGTGGGGATGCTGCTCATCAGCGTGGAGCTGTTCCTGATGCTCCTCATCCTGCTCTACATCCCCGGCGACTACGCGGGGCCCTGCTTCATCGGCTTCGCCATCGGGGAGTCGCTGGGGGCGGCCGCCCTCCGGATCGCCGGCGGCATCTTCACCAAGATCGCCGACATCGGCTCCGACCTGATGAAGATCGTCTTCAACATCAAGGAGGACGACGCCCGCAACCCCGGCGTCATCGCCGACTGCACGGGCGACAACGCGGGCGACTCGGTGGGCCCCACGGCGGACGGCTTCGAGACCTACGGCGTCACCGGGGTGGCGCTCATCTCCTTCATCCTGCTGGCAGTGAAGGACCCGCTGGTCCAGGTCCAGCTCCTGGTCTGGATCTTCGCCATGCGCATCCTCATGATCGTGGCCAGCGGCGCCTCGTACCTGATCAACGAGGCTGTCACCCGCGTCCGGTACGCCGGCGCCCGGCGGCTCAACTTCGAGGTCCCGCTGACGCAGCTGGTGTGGCTCACCTCCGTGGTGTCGGTGGCGCTGACCTACGTGGCCTCGTTCCTGCTCATCCGCGGCCTCGGCGACGGCACGCTCTGGTGGAAGCTGTCCACGGTCATCACGTGCGGCACCCTGGCGGGAGCCATCATCCCCGAGCTGGTGAAGGTCTTCACCTCCACCGAGTCGGGGCACGTGCGCGAGGTGGTCACGTCGGCCCGGGAGGGCGGTGCTTCTCTCGACATCCTCTCCGGCTTCGTCGCGGGCAACTTCAGCTCGTACTGGCTGGGGGTCGCCGTGGTCTTCCTCATGGGGGTGGCCTTCGCCGTCAGCACCATGGGGCTGGCCGACCTGATGGTCGCGCCCGCCGTGTTCGCGTTCGGCCTGGTGGCCTTCGGCTTCCTGGGAATGGGGCCCGTGACCATCGCCGTGGACTCCTACGGCCCCGTCACGGACAACGCGCAGTCGGTGTTCGAGCTGTCGCTCATCGAGCAGATCCCGGGCGTCCGGGAGCAGGTCAAGCGGGAGCACGGCTTCGACGTGGACTTCGAGCGGGCCAAGCACCTGCTGGAGGAGAACGACGGCGCCGGCAACACCTTCAAGGCCACCGCCAAGCCCGTGCTCATCGGCACGGCCGTGGTGGGCGCCACCACCATGATCTTCTCCATCATCGTGCTCCTCACGCACGGGCTCACCGAGAACCTCGACAAGCTGTCGCTGCTGCACCCGCCGTTCCTGCTGGGCCTCATCACCGGCGGCGCCGTCATCTACTGGTTCACGGGGGCCTCGACCCAGGCCGTGACCACCGGTGCCTACCGGGCGGTGGAGTTCATCAAGGCCAACATCAAGCTGGAGGGCACGACCAAGGCGTCCGTCACCGACAGCAAGAAGGTGGTGGAGATCTGCACCCAGTACGCCCAGCGGGGGATGTTCAACATCTTCCTGACGGTGTTCTTCTCCACGCTGGCCTTCGCGTTCCTGGAGCCCTACTTCTTCATCGGCTACCTGATCTCCATCGCCCTGTTCGGCCTCTTCCAGGCGGTCTTCATGGCCAACGCGGGGGGCGCCTGGGACAACGCCAAGAAGATCGTGGAGGTCGAGCTCAAGGAGAAGGGCAGCGCGCTGCACGCGGCCACGGTGGTGGGCGACACGGTGGGCGACCCCTTCAAGGACACGTCCTCGGTGGCGATGAACCCGGTCATCAAGTTCACCACCCTCTTCGGGCTGCTGGCCGTGGAGCTGGCCGTGACGCTGACCGCGGGCAGCGGCCCCGCGCTCAGCCGAACCCTGGCGGCCCTGTTCTTCGCGGTCTCCCTGGTGTT
Organism: Candidatus Rokuibacteriota bacterium; assembly: GCA_037443505.1. Taxonomy (GTDB): domain Bacteria; phylum Methylomirabilota; class Methylomirabilia; order Rokubacteriales; family CSP1-6; genus JBBIOF01. The sequence goes on along the minus strand of JBBIOF010000064.1, from coordinate 4,607 downwards.
CGTGTGGCGGTCGTTCTACGGGATGCGGATCCGGGCCACCTAGGCGGCTGGTGGACTTCCTCTACGACCTCGCCACCGGCGGCTACTCGCTGGACGCCCTCATCCGCTGGGGCGGCTACGTGGTGCTGGTGGCGATCGTCTTCACCGAGACGGGCCTCCTGGTGGGGTTCTTCCTCCCGGGGGACTCGCTCCTGGTGACGGCGGGGCTGGTGGCCGCCGCGGGCGGCTTGAACATCTGGTGGCTCGACGTGCTCCTGTGCGTGGCTGCCGTCACCGGCGACAGCGTGGGGTACGCCATCGGCGCCCGCATCGGTCCGCGGCTCTTCACGCGTCCGCAGTCGCTCCTGTTCAACCCGATGCACGTCCAGCGGACCCGGGAGTTCTACGCTCGACACGGCGCCAAGACCATCGTCATCGCCCGCTTCGTGCCCATCATCCGCACGTTCGCCCCGGTGGTGGCGGGGGTGGGACAGATGGAGTACCGGCGGTTCGTCCTCTACAATGTCGTCGGCGGGGTCGGATGGGTGGTGAGCATGACGTGGGCGGGGTACCTGCTGGGTCAGGCGATCCCCGACATCGACCGCCACATCCACATCGTCGTGGGGATCGTGATCGTGCTGTCGGTGATCCCGATCGGCGTCGAGATCCTCCGCGGCCGGAGGAGGCGGTCGATCTCCTCCTGACCGGGCTCGCGGCCGTCGTGGGCCGGCTGCCGTCCCCGGCGGCCGCCTGGCTGGGTCGGCGGCTGGGGGATCTGGCCTGGGCCGCGCTGGCCGGGCGCCGGCGACGAGCCCTCGCGAACCTCGCCCAGGCATTTCCGGACCTCGCCCCCGCCGAGCGACGCCGGCTCTGCCGGCGCTCGTGGCAGCACCTGGGGCTGGTCTTCGTGGAGCTGTGCGCCCTCCTGGCCCGCCCCGTGGACCGGTTCCTCGCCCGCGTGACGGTCGAGGGGCTCGAGCACCTGAAGGCCACGATGGCGGTGCACGGGCGGGCCCTGATCCTCACCGCCCACCTCGGCAACTGGGAGATCCTACCGGCGGCCAGCCGGCTGGCCGGCTACCCGCTGGCGATCGTCGTCCGCCCCCTCGATTCCCTGGGTCTGAACGCGCTGGCCGAGCGGGTGCGGCGCAAGGCGGGGGTCGAGCTGATCGACAAGCGCCGGGCCCTGCGTCCCGTCCTCGCGGCCCTGGGCGGCGGCCGGATGGTCGGCATCCTCCTGGACCAGAACGCGACGCGGGACGAGGGGGTCTTCGTGCCCTTCTTCGGGCGCGCGGCCAGCACGTCACGCGCCATCGGCGTGCTGGCGGTGCGCACCCGCACTCCCGTGGTGCCCATCTTCACCCGTCGCGAGCCTGGGGGCCTGCACCGCGTGGTGATCCGCCCGGCCCTGCCGCTGCCGGACGGGGGTGGGAGCGAGGCCGTGGCCGAGCTCACGGCCCGCTGCACGGCGGAGATCGAGTCGGCCATCCGCGAGGCGCCGGATCAGTGGCTGTGGATCCACCATCGGTGGCGGACGCGGCCGCCGGGGGAGCGGTGACGGCAGGCGTCCGGGTCCTGGCGGTCGCCGGCGCCCTGCAGGCCGCGTCGGGGCTGCTTCCCCTCGACGTGGACGCGGGGCGCTACCTGGCCGCGGCGTCGTCCGGGGCGGTCGGCACCGTCCTGGGGCAGGCGCTTGAGGAGGGGCGGCGGCCGGGCGACGCCCCGAACCCGGTCGCCGGTGTCGCGGTCACGCTGCTGCCCTACTCGGACGCCCTGGTCGCGCGGCTCGAGGACATCCGGCGGAGCGCCCGGGCCGACGCCCGCTCCTACAGGACGTCGGCACGCGCCCTCCGGACCGCACGGCGCGGCCTGGAGCGGGCGCTCTCCGAGGCCGGAGCCGGCGAACTGGTCAGGTTCACGGCGGTCAGCCCGGACGGGATGTTCCAGCTGGAGCGCGTGCCAGCGGGCCGGTGGCTCCTGATCGCCGAGCGCGCGGTGTTCGTCCCGAAGCCCGCACCCCCACCCGGCAAGCAGGAGCGGCAGATCTTTGCCCCGGCACCCAGGCTCAGGGGGTACTACGCGGTGACCGTCTGGGTCCGCGACTTCTCCCTGGAAGAGGGCGGATCGGAGATGGTGGAGCTCACGGATCGGAACACGTGGATGACGGCCATCGAGGAGGAACGGGAGCCGGGCGGCGGTCCCTGACGCCGCCGCCCAGCTCCGGAGACGCGAATTCTGGGGTTACTTCTTCTCGGCGGGCTTCTCCGCCGGCTTCGCCGCGCACGGGTTGGCGGGAGCCTTCGCCGCCTTGACAGCCCTGGCCACGACCGACTGCGCGACCGCCTTGCCGTCCTGCTCGGTGTAGCTCACCTGGACGGAATCGCCGGCCTTGAGATCGGCGGCGGTGATGTCCTTGCCGCCGCGGCGGATCTTGGTCTTCGGGTCGACGGCGAACGTCCACTCGGTCTCCTTGCCCTTCTCCTTGCCGGCGACCACCAGGCTGTCGGCCGCCGCCGACTTGACGGTGCCGCTCGCCTTCTTGGCGGCGGGCTTCTTCGCGGCCGCAGGGGCCTTCTTCTCCTCGGCCTTCTTCTCCTCGGCCTTCTTCTCGGCGGGGGCCGGCTGCGTCTGGGCCAGGGCCAGCCCGGCCGAGCCGGCGGCGAACGCTACGGCGACGAACACAGAAAGCAGCTTCTTCACGGCATCTCCTCCCACACTGTCAGGTTTGTAACGGCCGCCCCCCCCTGTGTAACTGCTTGAGAAGTCGGCTCGAAACGTCTACCGACTCTAGGCCCACCGACCTGGGCTGTCAAGGGCCCGTTGACCCGGGCCCCGCCCCCGTGCTAGATAGGACCCAGGCTTTTCCCGGACTATGGCGATTCGAGCCCGTTTTCCAGTCGCCGCACTCAGTTTCCTCGTCGTTTTGGCCTCGGGCAGCGCAGCGCCCGTCGTCGCCGACTCGCACTCCGTGTCCCCGGCGGCGGAGGAGTACGCCGTCGAGTACGCGGCCGTCCCTCAGGCGGACGAATTCGGTTTGAGGGACGTGTCCGCTTCGTACCAGGACGGCGAGGTCGGTCCCGACGTGCCGGCCACCGGCGAGGTCGCCGTCCTGCCGATGCCCGACGGACCGTTCCCCGACGAGCCAGGTCCGACGCCTGCCGACCGGATCCGGCGGCGGGCGGAGGGGACGGTGGGCCGCGGCGCGCCGGCGGCCGCGGCGGAGAGTCCCGCCTACCCGGTCGTCGTCACGCCCCAGGTCGAGGCCTTCATCGAGCGCTTCACGGGCAGCCGCCGCGACATCGTGAGCCTCTGGCTCTCCCGCTCCCAGCAGTACCTGGGAATGATCCGCGAGGTGTTCAGGAAGCACGGGCTTCCCGAAGACCTGGCGTTCGTGGCCATGATCGAGAGCGGCTTCAACCCGCTCGCGGTCTCGCGGGCCGGGGCCAAGGGGCTCTGGCAGTTCATGGCCGGGACCGCGCGGCGGTACGGCCTCCGCGTGGACCAGTGGGTGGACGAGCGCTACGACGCCGAGAAGTCCACGCGCGCGGCCGCCGCGTACCTCAAGGATCTCTACCAGCAGTTCGGCTCCTGGTCGCTCGCCAAGGCCGCCTACAACGCCGGCGAGCTGAGGATCGTCCAGGCCATCCGTGCGGTGGGATCCAGCGACTTCTGGACGCTCGCCAGGAGCCGGTTCCTCCAGCAGGAAACGAAGGAGTTCGTCCCCGCCATCCACGCTGCCACGGTCATCGGGCGGGACCCGGCCCGCTACGGGTTCGAGCCCGTGGAGGTCAGGCCGCTGGCCACGGAGACCGTCGCCGTACCCCCGTCGACGAACCTGAAGCAGATCGCGTCGTCGTCGGGCATCTCGCTGGAGACCCTCCGGTCGCTCAACCCGGTCCTGGTTCGTGGGATCACCCCGCCCGGGGGGCCGTACGAGCTGAAGGTCCCGGCCGGCACCCGCGACGAGGTCGTGGCCGCGCTGGCGCCCCGCCGGGGTCCGGCCCGCGGCAAGGCGGGGCGGGCGGTCGTCCAGGGGCCCGCCGGGCGCGAGATCCACGTCGTGCGGCCTCGCGAGACGGTGTCCTCGATCGCGAAGCGCTACGGGGTGTCCGTGGCCGACGTGCTGCGCTGGAACCGGCTTGACGCGGACGACGTCATCCGTCCGGGCGACCGCCTCAGGGTCGCCGCGGCCCACCTGGCTGCCGGGCGCGAGGGCTCGGCCGGCGTCAGGTGAAGGTCGAAGTCCACCTCTTCGCCACCCTCCGTCAGTACCTGCCCTCCGGAAGGCGCGACACCGGTATCCTGACGCTCGAGGTGCCACCGGGGAGCACCGTGGCCGACGTGGTCCGGGCGCTCGGGGTTCCGGCGGACGTCTCCTGGATCGCCGTGGTCGACGGGGAGGATGCCGGGCCCGAGCGGCGCCTCGCGCCCGGGGAGGTGGTGAGCATCTTCCCGCCGCTCGCCGGGGGCGGCGCCAGGGGGGTGGACGGGACCGGCGCGGCCCCGGGGATGGTACACTCGTAGCGCTTCGGAAGCGTCTAGGAACCCGGTGGGCCTCCCGGACTTCAAATCCGGTGTCCGGCTCTAGACAAGCTGGAGGTGGGTTCGACTCCCACACGCTTCCGCCA
>JBBIOF010000063.1:0-9806 GCA_037443505.1 Candidatus Rokuibacteriota bacterium | reverse complement strand
GCCAGCGGGTAGCCGCCGATGCGGAGCCCGGCGCCGGCCACCAGCAGCGACAGCGTGTAGCCCAGGGAGGCGCTCGCCAGCAGCCAGCCGACCGCGGCGCCGCGGCGGGCGGGCGGGTAGCGGTCGGCGATCAGCATGATCCCCGTGGTGTAGGTGCCGCCCTGGGAGAGGGCCACCAGCGTGTAGAGGGCGAGCCCCGACAGGTACGACCGCGCGAAGAGCGCGAAGGCGAAGGCGGCCACGGCGGCCAGGCCCGAGGACCCGAGGTACACGCGCCGGGCGCCCACCCGGTCGGCCAGCCAGGAGAAGAAGAGCAGGGAGACCGCGTAGCCCAGCTGGAAGCCGGTGGAGATGGAGCCGGCCGCGGTGGCCGACATGTCCCAGGCCCCGCGCAGGACCGGCAGGGTCGCCGCGTACGTCATGAAGACGAACGTCATGAACGTGCGCGACGCGCACAGGGCGACGAGCCAGGGGTCGGGGCGGGTCACGAGCGCCGGGCGCTCACCCGCCGATGAACTGGCCGAGCAGCGTCAGGCGGTCCTCGGGGCCCACGCGCGAGTCGAGCGTGTGGTTGAGGCCGAGGACCGCGTCGTTCACCAGGACCTCGATGTGCTCGCCCAGCCCGTCGCCGTGCCAGAGGGCAGCGTGCAGCTCGGGAAAGCGGGCCGAGAGGCCCCGGAGCACGGAGCGCACGGTGGCGCTCCCCCCCAGCGGCTCCCTGAACACCCGGCGGCCGCTGCCGTCCCCGCCGACGAACCGGGTGACCCAGCTCATGACCTCGACGGTGACCGCCGGAGCCTCTCCGCGCGCCACGGCCGTCCCCGGAGCCGGCCCTTCCCCCGTCACGCCGAGCAACACCCCCCGCCCCGGACCACTGCCAGCCCGCGCGCGGGAGCCCGGGGCTCGTCGCCGAGGTCGGGGCCGCCAGGCTTGCGGGCGCGGATGAACGCGCTCATGAACCGGCCGTCCACCGCGGCCGCCACGCGTTCCACGTCGAGCCCCGCGGCGGCCAGGAACTCCCGCGCGTCCGCGGCGCGATAGACGCGGGTGGGCTCGATGTCGATGTCCACGAAGCCGGCGCGCGCCAGCCTGGCGCGGTAGTCCGCCTCGTCCAGCGCCCCGGCCACGCAGCCGATCCAGAGCTCCACGCTGCGGCGGATCTCGGGCGGGACCTCGCCGCGGACCACGATGTCGGACACCGCGAAGCGCCCGCCCGGCCGCAGCACCCGGAAGGCCTCACCCAGCACCCGGTCCTTGTCGGCGGAGAGGTTGATGACGCAGTTGGAGATCACCACGTCCACGCTCGCGTCCGGCAGGGGCACCCGCTCGATCTCGCCCTTGAGGAACTCGGCGTTGTCGATCCCGGCCCGGCGCTGGTTCTCGCGGGCCAGCGCCAGCATCTCGTCCGTCATGTCGAGGCCGTACGCCTTGCCCGTCGGCCCCACCCGCCGCGCGGACAGCAGCACGTCGATGCCGCCGCCGGAGCCGAGGTCCAGCACGGTCTCTCCGGGCGCGAGCCGGGCGAGGGCCGTGGGGTTGCCGCAGCCCAGGGAGGCGCGGACGGCCTCCTCGGGCAGCCCCGCCGTCTCGCCGGCCTCGTAGAGGCCGCCGGTGATGGGGTCGCCGCACCCGGCGTCGCGCTCGCCGCCGCAGCAGCCGCCGCCCGCGGCGACCGTCCGGGCGACCTGCCCGTACTTCTCCCGGACCCGCTCCCTGATCTCCTCGCTCATCGCGCCCTCCCCCGCCACCCTCAGCAGCAGGCCGTCAGCAGCCGGACCAGCTCCGAGACCATCTCCGGCCGCGTCGCGTAGTAGACGAACCGCTCCTCCCGCCGGCTCCGGACCAGGCGCGCCCGGCGGAGCCGGTCCAGGTGGTGGGAGAGCGTCGGCCCCGGGATCTCCAGCTGGGCCTGGATCTCCCCGGCGGGCACCTCGCGTCCGGCCCGCACCAGGAAGAAGAAGATCTCCAGCCGGCTCGGGTGGGCCAGCGCCTTGAAGGCCTCCACGTGGTCCTCGCGGACCTCCAGCCGGGCGAGCGGCCCTGTCTTCATGTTTCGAACCTTATCGAAATATCGACCAGTCTGTCAAGCGCCGGCGGCGGGCGAAGGACCGGGGGCGGGACCGCGGGGAGGGCGGCCGCGCGCCCTCCCCGCCCGGGAGGGCCTAGGCTTCCTTGTCCTCGTACTTCCGCTTCAGCTCGGCCACCACGCCGGCGTCGGCGAGGGTCGTGGTGTCGCCGAGGGCGCGGCCCTCGGCCACGTCGCGGAGCAGGCGTCGCATGATCTTGCCGCTTCGGGTCTTGGGCAGCTCGGCGGCGTAGATCACGTCGTCGGGGCGCGCCAGGGCCCCGATCTTCTTCGCGACGTGGTCCTTGATCTCCTTCTTCAGCTCCTCCGTGGCCGGGATCCCGCTCTTGATGGTGACGAACGCGGCGATGGCCTGGCCCTTGATCTCGTGGGGGCGTCCGATGACGGCCGCCTCCGCCACCGCAGGGTGGTCGACCAGGGCCGACTCGACCTCCATGGTCGAGACCCGGTGGCCGGAGATGTTCATGACGTCGTCGATGCGCCCCAGGAGCCAGAAGTAACCGTCCCGGTCGCGCTTGGCACCGTCCCCCGTGAAGTACACCCCCGGCACCTGGCTCCAGTACTGCCGCTGGTAGCGCTCGGGGTCGCCGTAGATGCCGCGCAGCATGGCCGGCCACGGCTTCTTGATCACCAGGTAGCCGGCCTCCACCGGCTCGCCCTTGTCGTTGACCACGTCGGCCTCGACGCCGGGGAACGGCAGCGTGGCCGAGCCGGGCTTGCAGACGGTGACGCCGGGCAGCGGCGAGATCAGGATCTGGCCGGTCTCGGTCTGCCACCAGGTGTCCACCACCGGGCAGCGGCCGCCGCCGATGACCTTCCAGTACCACGCCCAGGCCTCGGGGTTGATGGGCTCGCCCACCGTCCCCAGGAGGCGCAGGGAGGACAGGTCACAGCGCTTCGGGTACTCCTCGCCCCAGCGGACGAAGGTGCGGATGGCGGTGGGGGCCGTGTACAGGATGGTGACGCCGTACTTCTCCACGATGCGCCAGAACCGGTCCTTGTCCGGGTAGTCCGGCGTGCCCTCGTACATGACGCTGGTGGCGCCGTTGGCCAGCGGCCCGTAGACGATGTAGGAGTGCCCGGTGACCCAGCCGATGTCGGCCGTGCACCAGTACACGTCCTCCTCCTTCAGGTCGAAGATCAGCCGGTGCGTCGCGGTGATCCCGGTGAGGTAGCCGCCGGTGGTGTGGATGATGCCCTTGGGCTTGCCGGTGGAGCCCGAGGTGTAGAGGAGGTAGAGCATGTCCTCGGCGTCCATGGGCTCCGGCTTCACGTAGGCGTCGGCGCCCTTGACGAAGTCGCTCCACCAGACGTCCCGGTCGTGCTGCCACGGCACCTCCTGGCCGGTGCGCTTGTGGACGATGACGGTGGTCACGAACGGGCACTCCTTGATGGCCTCGTCCGTGTTCTTCTTGAGCGGTACCTGGCCGCCCCGCCGCCAGCCGCCGTCGGCCGTGATGACGATCCGGGACTTGCAGTCGTTGATGCGGTCGCGCAGCGACTCCGGGGAGAAGCCGCCGAACACCACGCTGTGCGGCGCCCCGATGCGCGCGCAGGCCAGCATGGCGATGGGCAGCTCGGGGATCATGGGCATGTAGATGGTGACGGCGTCGCCCTTCTTCACGCCGTGCCGGCGGAGCGCCGCCGCGAAGCGGTTGACCTCGCGGTAGAGGTCCCAGTAGGTGAGGACGCGGCTGTCGCCGGGCTCCCCCTCCCAGATGAGGGCCGCCTTGTTGCGCCGAGGGCCCTCCACGTGGCGGTCGAGGCAGTTGTCGGCGACGTTCAGCTTGCCGCCCACGAACCACTTCGCGTACGGCAGCTTCCACTCCAGCGCCTTCCGCCAGGGCTTCATCCACCGGAGCGCACGGGCCTGCCGCTCCCAGAAGCGGACGGGGTTGGCCCGGGCCTCCTTGTAGAGGGCGGCCGTCTTGACGTTCGCCTGCTTCGTGAAGCTCCGGGGGGGCGGGAACTTGCGGCCTTCCTTCAGCAGCGCCTGGATGGGTTCGTCCCGACGACCGACCTTGGCCATAAGGCTACCTCTCGGGATACAGCGAGGTTAGGGGCCCCACAACGGCGGGGCCGATTATACGGACGTCCGCCCGCTCACCGCAAGGTGGCCGGCCCCCCCAACCGTCTCAGGACGCGCCGCCCGGCCGGGCCTCCCGCCCGCTGTTGAGGAACTCGTCCCGCCGGGTCCTCAGACGGGTCACCAGCTCCTGGTACGACGCCTGGCGGATGATCCGGTCGAACTGGGACCGGTAGTTCGCGATCAGGCTGATGTTCTCCACGGAGACGTCGTAGATCAGCCAGCGGTCGCCGCGGCGCAGCAGCCTGGCCTCCAGGGGAACCTCGCTGCGCTTCCTGGTGAGCAGCCTGGCCCGGACCGTGGCGTGGTCGCCGTCGACGGTCTCGCCGGTGTACTGCAGCCGCTCGCCCCCGTAGAGGTCGATCTTCTGGATGTAGGTCCGTTCGAGCAGGTCGGCGAAGAGCTGCACGAACTCCTCCCGCTCGGCCGCCGTCCGGGCGTGCCAGTGGCGGCCCAGCGCCCGCTTGGCGGTCTCGGTGACGTCGAAGACCTCCGCCGCCACCCGGCGCACCGCCGCGCGCTTGTCCGCCTGCCGCATCGCGGGGTCGTCCAGGATCTTCTGCACCTGCTCGGTGTACTGGCGCACCTGGTCGGTGGGCGCCCCCGCCCAGGCAGTGGCCGCCAGAGCGAGCATGCCGAGGAACACGGCGACGGGCGAGCGGCGGTCTCTCATCCGTTCACTGGCCTCCTTTCCGGTGATCCGCCCCGGTCACCCCCGACTGTACGGGGCGCCGCGGGCGACCGCAACCGACCGGGCCCGGGCCCGCTGTAACTCCTGCACCCGCGCGCGGCGCCGCCCGGCCGCTGGCACGCGGCTCGCACGGAGGCGGTATCGCGAATCATGACGCAGGAGGACCCGACACATGGGTCGCACGTGGTTCAGAGCGATCGTTCTCTCCGCCGCCGTCGCCGCCCTGGGGGCGGTGCCGGCCCTGGCCGGCGGCGACAGGGCCGGCCGGACGTCGGCCGGCACGGGAGACTTCACGGGCCGTCACACGATGACCGGCGAGGTCACGAGCGTGGACGAGAGCAAGGGCACCATGAGCATCAAGACGCCGGAGGGGACGACGGACCTCCACTTCCCGCCGAGCGCGCTCAAGAACGTCAAGAAGGGCGACCGCGTCTCCGTGGAGCTCGCGCTCAGGCCGGAGGTTGCGGCGGGGCGCCCGTCCGACATGGGCGGCAGCGCCAGTCCGGGCGGCAAGAAGGAAGGCTCCACCAGGTACTAGCCGCGCCGGCCCGGGGGACGGCCGGGCGCCGTGGCGTCACCGCCGTCCCGCCGGGCCCGCGGCACCGACGCAGCCTCAGCGCCGGTCGATCTTGAGGCCGGACCTGGTCACCGACACGCTGGCCTGCCCGGCCTGGCTCAGCACCCGCCCCAGGCGGTGCCGGTCGAGGAAGCCGAGCAGGTCGGCCTCCGAGTGCTCCTCCAGCACCTCGTCGGCCACCGCCGCCTGGTGGATGACGGAGCCCTGGCTGTCCTGCAGGAGGAAGACCCGGGCGCCCCGGTCGTGCTCGTAGAAGTCGTAGATGACGGCGGTGGGGAACTCCCGCTGCAGGTACTCCCGCACCACGGCCGCCTTCCGCTCGTCGGGCTCGCCGACCACGCGGGCCGCCGGCTGCCGCCAGCCCGGGGTCGCCGGGAACGGCGGGATCGCCGGCACGGTCCGGGGGGCCGGTGACGCCGCCTGCGCGCCGGGCGGTGCCTCGGCGGCGCGCACGCCGTCCACCGCCGAGAACTGCAGCCCGAAGCGGAACTCGAGGCACGTCGCGCGCGGCAGGCGCAGGTGCTTGACCTTCCGCAGGAACGCGTCCGGCAGCCGCTCGGCGACGAAGATCAGGCGCGGCGGCTCGGAGGCGTCCAGCCGCGCCATCGGGTAGAGCCGGGTCACGGCGTCGGGATACTCGAGGCACCACGAGTAGGCCTCGAGCCCGCGCACCAGCATCTCGTCGTCGCCCGCGAACGCCAGGACGATCAGCGCCAGCCCCTGGTCGCGGTCGAGACCGACCAGGTCCACGGTGGCGCCGCCCATGAGGACCCGCGTGTCGAGGATCTTCAGGCCTGGCTGGACGGCCTCCGCATGCTCTGCCACCAGGTCCTGGAGCTGCTTGACGTCCTCGAGCCTGACCGTCCGGACTCCGTGCTCGGCCGTCGCACCCATTCCTTCCGCAGGCCCCCGCAACGCGTGTGCCACCGTGCAAGGGGCCGGAAGCCCGCGGATGCACGATCGTTCTTCCCCAAACGGAGAGCCGGCGGGGTGTCAGGATGACGCGCCTGTCAGCCGGGTGTCAGCGGGCGTCCGGCCCCAGCGCGCGGCGGAAGAATTCCTCGAGGCGCCGCTCCAGGGGTTCGCCCGCCTCTCCGTGCCGGCCACGGTCCTGGATATCGACCTCGGCCGCCGGGTTGCCGGCGAGCGCCTGGCGCGGGCGCTCGGCATGGCCGACCGGGATCTGCTCGTCCTGGCGGCTGTGGACCAGCAGGACGGGGATCGCCAGGCGCCCTGCCGCCTCGGCCGGCGAGGGGCGCGTGATGTCGGCTCCGAGGAAGATCCGCGCCCACAGGCGCATGAGCTCCACCAGGGGGTAGCGCAGCACCCAGAAGTGCGCGTATGCCTCGCGGCCCAGCACGCGGAGGTCGGCGAAGGGGGACCAGGCGGCGACGGCGCGGATCCGCGGATCCTCGGCCGCGGCCAGGATCGCCACCGCCCCGCCCAGCGAGAAGCCGAAGACCCCGACGGGACCATGCCCGCGGGCCTCGAGGAAGTCCAGGACCCGCCGGAGGTCGCGACGCTCGCGGTGGCCGAGCGTCGTCACGCGCCCGCCGCTCGCGCCGAAGTAGCGCAGGTCGACCAGCAGCACGGTGAACCGCAGCTGGAGCGCCGCCGCCAGCGGCAGCAGGTCGGCCTTCTCGGCGGGGTAGCCGTGGAGCAGGATCAGCGCGGGCGCTCCGGGCCGGGCCACGAGCCAGCCCGCCAGCCGGGTACCGTCCTCGGCGGTGATCGCCACCTCCTCGGGCCGCAGGCCCACGTCCCCGGGGACCAGGGGCGCGGCCAGGCGCGGCGGGTGCACGGCGAGCCAGAAGCCGAGCAGGCTCAGGGCCAGGAACGCCCCGACGAGGGCCGCGAGCCAGCCGAGGATCTTCGTCAGGTCAGCGGGACGTAGTCGTACTCGCCGACCCCCTGGAGCAGGACGAAGACCGCCGAGCGGTCGCCGCCGTTGAGCACGAGGTGCGGGCGGCGGGGCGGCACGGCGTAGCTCGCCCCGGGCCCGAGCAGGACCTCCTCGGCCGGGTCGCGGAGCACCAGGCGCAGGCACCCCTCGACCACGTAGAACGTGTCCCCGGTGCGGGTGTGGTAGTGCCAGGGAATCCGCTGGGCCGGGCCGAGCTGGAACTCGGTGATGCGGAACCCCGGCCGCTCCAGGTGGCGGACCCGGCGCTCGACCTCGTACAGGTGACTGGCGTCCCTGACCGCGTCCATTCGAGCCTCCCGCGCTCAGCCCGACAGGGCGTGAATCGTGTCCCGGTGGAGCTTCTCGTACCCCTGCAGCAGCCGCGCCGCGCGTCTCACCAGGCCATCCCGGCCGCGCCCGGCAAGGGCTCGCAGGCCACGGCGGTCAGTTCAGGCGCGCGCGCAGGCCGTGGAGCAGCCTGTGCGCGTCGGCGTCGTCCGGCGCCGCCCGCACGGCGCCCTCCAGCTCGCGCAGCGCGGCCCACCACCGGCCCTGCCGGACGTAGATCCGTCCCAGGTTCATGTAGGGGAACTGGCGCGGCTCGTAGCGGGGCGCCTGCTTGGCCCTCTCGAGCCACGGGACGGCCTCGTCGAGACGCCCCTGCTGCATCAGGTAGACGCCGATGTCGTTGTACGGGTTGCCGAAGTCGGGGTCGAGGGCGATCGCCCGGTGGCACTCGGCGATCGCCTCCTCGAGGCGCCCCTGGAAGCTCAGCGTCCAGCCCAGGAACGTGTGCGCCTCGGCGGTGGGGCGCACCACGATCGAGCGCCGGAACAGCTCGATGGCGCCGTCCAGGTCGCCCTTTATCTGCAGGCGGTAGGCCTCCTGCCACAGCTCGATGGCGCGCGCGAGATCCTCGCTGTCGCTCATGCCCGTCCCACCGTGGGCCCGGAACCTCTCACGAGCCAGCCCCGGACCGCTATTGTACCCGCCGCCCGGCCGCGACGCGCGGGCCGTCCCCTTGTGGCACCGCGCAGCCGACAGACCGTCACGGGAACGACGCCGCCAGGGGTAACTCCGCGTGAGGGCGAGCGCCGGGCCCGGGCATCCCCCTTGCAGGCTTCCCGAGGCCGATGGCGACGGCGGGGGCGTGCATCCTGGTCATCGAGGACCGTCCGTACCTCCGGCAGGCCCTGGTCACGCTGCTCGAGGGGTGCGGATACCGCGCGGTCGGCTTCGCCTCGGCAGCCGAGGCCCTCGGCCGCCTTCCCGAGCTGGCGCCCCGGCTCGTCCTCCTGGACATGCAGCTGCCCGGCATGAGCGGCCGGGAGTTCCTCCAGCGCCTGCGGGCCAGCGCGCGCTGGGACCACGTCCCGGTCCTCATCGTGTCGGGCTTCGGCGAGACGGAGCCGCCCTCGCCCGACAGGAGCATCGCGGTGCTGGCCAAGCCCGTCGAGCCCGGCACGCTGCTGGCGTGGGTGGGGCGGATGCTGGCGCCTCCGCCGGCCGAGACGGCGGTCACCTGCGCGTCGTGAACGGCGCGGCGGCGCGCGTCACCACGCCCGTGCCCCTCCGGCTCGGCCGGACCGGCTGGGCGCTCCTGCTGGTCGCGGCGCTCGCCGCCGCGTGGTACGCGGGTCTCTTCGCCGCCGTGCGGCAGGCGCTCCAGGCGCTGGCCAGCCAACCAGACGTGGTGGACGCGTTCACCGACCCGGAGCACGGCCGGCTGGACGCGCTGCTCCTGATCATCTCGTTCCTGCTCCTGGCGCCCTTCGCGCTGCTGATCGGCCTGCTCGCCGTGGTCTTCGCGGTGATCGTGGTCTCGCTGCTCCTGGAGCCCCTGCTGCAGACGGCGCGCGTCCCCGGCTGGACGTCGCTGCCGCTGGTCCTGCTCGCCACCGCCTGGACCGCGTGGGCGCTGCGCGACGGCTGGGCGCCACAGGCGGTCCACCTCGCGGCGCTCATCGCGCGGGCCTGGGTGGTCTACTTCTCGTCGGGCCCGACGCTGCCCCCCTGAAGGCGACGGGGGGCTCTGGTCAGCGGGGCTTGACGAGGAACTCGGCCCGCCGGTTCAGCCTCCAGCAGCCCTCGTTCCTCTCGGTGCAGGTGGGACGCTCCTCGCCGTAGCTGATCAGGGTGATCCGCTCCGCTACGACGCCCCGGGAGATCAGGTACTCGCGCGTGGCCCGGGCGCGCCGCTCGCCCAGCGCCAGGTTGTACTCGTTGGTCCCGCGCTCGTCGCAGTGGCCCTCGATCATGACCAGCATGTCGGGGTGCTCCTTGAGCCACACCGCGTTCGCGTCCAGGATCTTCGCGTCGCCCGGCCGGATCACCGCCCGATCGAAGTCGAAGTAGATCGGCCGCAGGTCCTCGACCCTGACGAACTCCCTGGGAGCCGGCCGCGCGGCGGGCGGCGGCTCGGGCGCCGGCGGGGGCGGCGGCGGAGGAGGTGCGGCGGCCACC
>JBBIOF010000062.1:0-9824 GCA_037443505.1 Candidatus Rokuibacteriota bacterium | reverse complement strand
ACCCGCGACGCGCGCGTGGTCCTGGTGCTCACCGGTGCCGGCATCAAGAACGATCCGCCGCCGCTCGCGGCCCCCGTCGACCTCGCGGGCTCCGACCAGGACGTCGCGGCCCGGGTGGCGGAGGTGCTGGGCGGGGCTCCGTAGGCGCGGGGCGGCCCGGGGCGGACGGCAGGTGTGATAGCATCTGCCCGACCCGCACTGCTCTGCCGGCGAGGAGGTCCTGAATGACCATCGAGATCGGCAAGATCCGGAATGTCGGCGTCGTGGGCCACGGCGGAGTCGGCAAGACGTCGCTGGTCGAGGCGCTGCTCTACGCGGCGGGCGCCGTCACCCGGCTGGGCAGGGTGGACGACGGCACCACCACCACCGACTTCGATCCCGACGAGATCAAGCGGAAGATCTCCATCAACACCGCCGTGGCCTACTGCGACTGGAAGGGTCACCGGATCAACCTGGTGGACACGCCGGGGTACGGCGACTTCATCGCCGACGCCCGCGCGGGCCTGCGGGTCGTGGAGGCCGCCGTGGTGGTCGTGGACGCCGTGGCGGGCGTGCAGGTCCAGACGGAGAAGGTGTGGAAGTTCGCTGGCGAGTACCGCCTGCCGCGGGCGGTGGTGGTGAACCGCCTGGACCGGGAGCGCGCGGACTTCTTCCGCACCCTGGAGTCGCTGACCCGGCGCCTCAAGGGGCGCCTGGTCCCCGTGCACGTCCCCATCGGCGAGGAGGCGGGCTTCACCGGCTTCGTCGACCTGGTGAAGATGAAGGCCGTCGTCCACGCCGACGGCAAGGCGCGCGAGACCGACGTGCCGCCCGAGGCCGCCGACCGGGCCCGCGAGTGGCGCGAGAAGCTGGTGGAGGCGGCCGCCGAGACCGACGACGACCTGCTGGCGCGCTACCTGGGGGAGGGCTCGCTGGGGGAGGCGGAGATGCTCCGGGCGCTCCGGTCCGGCATCGCCGCCGGCAAGCTGGTGCCGGTGCTGGCCGCCGCGGCGACCCGCGGCGTCGGCAGCACCGCGCTGCTGGACCTGTTCGTGGAGTCGTTCCCCTCGCCCGCCGACCGCGGCGAGGTGAGCGGGATCGACGGCCGGACGCGCGAGCCCGCCACCCGGGCCCCCGATCCCCGGGCGCCGGTGTCGGCGCTGGTGTTCAAGACGCTCTCCGACCCGCACGTGGGCAAGCTCTCCCTCTTTCGCGTGTTCAGCGGGACGCTCCGGTCGGAGTCCCAGCTGCTCAACGTCTCACGGGGCGCCAAGGAGCGGATGAGCCACGTGGCGTGGCTCATGGGCAAGGCCCAGAAGCCCGTGGAGGCCCTGGGGCCCGGCGAGATCGGCGTGGTGGCCAAGCTCAAGGAGACCCTCACCGGCGACACGCTCGCGGACGAGGCGCACCCGTTCGAGCTGCCCCGCATCACGTTCCCCGAGGCGGCCATCTCCTTCGCCATCCAGCCCAGGACGCGGGGCGACGAGGACAAGATCTCCAACGCCCTGGCCCGCATCGCGGAGGAGGATCCCACCGTCCACTACCACTACGACCCCGAGACCAAGCAGCTCCTGGTCTCCGGCGTGGGCAACCTCCACGTCGAGATGGTCGTGGAGCGCATGAAGCGCAAGTACAACGTGGACGTGAACCTGCTGCCGCCGCGCATCCCCTACAAGGAGACGGTGAAGGGGCGCGCCGAGGGGCAGGGCAAGTACAAGAAGCAGACGGGCGGCCGCGGTCAGTACGGCGACGTGTGGCTCCGGGTCGAGCCGCTTCCCCGCGGCGGCGGGTTCGAGTTCGTGGACGAGATCTTCGGCGGCGCCGTGCCCCGCAACTACATCCCGTCGGTGGAGAAGGGCGTGCGCGACTGCATGAAGCGGGGCATCCTCGCCGGCTACCCGGTGGTGGACCTGAAGGTGACCCTCTACGACGGCTCCTACCACGAGGTGGACTCCTCGGACATGGCCTTCCAGATCGCGGCGTCCATGGGGCTCCAGAAGGTGTTCATGGAGGCCCACCCGATCCTGCTGGAGCCCATCATGAACGTGGAGGTCACCTGCCCGTCGGAGACCGCGGGCGACGTGATCGGGGACCTCAACTCGCGGCGCGGGCGCATCGTGGGCATGGAGCCGGCGGGCGAGACCGCCTCGGTGCGCGCCCAGGTGCCCATGGCCGAGATGCTCACCTACGAGCCCAGCCTGCGCTCGATGACGGGCGGCCGGGGCGCCTACTCCATGGAATTCTCCCACTACGAGGAGGTCCCCGCCTTCCTGGCCGAGAAGGTCATCAAGGAGGCGAGGGCCGAGCGGGAGAAGGCCGAGCGGCACTGACCCTAGCGGCGGCGCGCCTCCTCTCCGGATTCAGGCTCGGCGACGGCGCCGCCGCACCAGAGGCACGGGCCCCCGGCGGTGCCGGCCGCCGCGGCGGGCAGGATGGGCGTCTCCCGCACGCTCAGCGCCTCCGCCAGGGAACGGGCACAGTCGCACGGTGTCGTGGTGATCATCCGTCGCCTCCTCTCTCGCCGGGTCACCGGCCGCGCCGGCCGTCGCGAAGGTGCCGCGTAGACGTCGCCCCGGCTGAGCAGTTGTGAACTGCTGCACAACATGCTCCGCGGAGGGCCCCTGACGCAAATGCAGATTTCTCAGCGAATCGTTGCGTTTTTGGAATGGGATCCGGCGCCCGGCCCGCCGGGAGGATCCTCGCGGGCCGTCGCTCCTAGCCCGTCCGGCTCCGGCGCCGCCGCCCCTGCTGGCGGAGGAGCTCAAGGAAGGCCGCGCTGGTGCGGCTCAGGGGCCGGCGGCGGTGGTGGACGGCGTAGAGCTGCCGGACCAGACGGAGGTCGCCCACCGGGGCGAACCAGAGCCGGCCCGTCAGCGTCTCCAGGGTCACGGCGTAGCGCGACACGATGGAGACGCCCAGGCCCGCCGCCACCGCCTGCTTGATGGCCTCGGTGCTGCCCATCTCCATGGTGCGGCGGATCTCCACGCCGGCCCTGGCCAGCTCCTCCTCCACGATCTCCCGGGTGCCCGAGCCGGGCTCGCGGACGATGAAGACCTCGGAGATCAGGTCGCGCGCCCGCACGCGCGCCGAGCCCGCCAGGGGGTGTGCCGGGGCGGTGACCAGGCCGAGGTCGTCCGTCATCCACTCCTCGGCCGCCAGGTCGCGGGAATCGATGGGCGGCCCCACGAACCCCAGGTCGATCTCCCCGGTCAGCAGCCGCTCCAGCGTCCGCGCCTTGTTGGCGACCTCCAGGGTGATGTCGATGCCCGGGTGGGCGCGCTTGAAGGCGCCCAGCGGGCCGGGCAGCAGGTAGGTGCCGATGGTGCTGGCCGCCCCCACGCGCAGGTGCCCGCGCTCGAGCCCCTTCACGGCGTCCACCGCCTCGCGGGCCTGCTCCACCGCGTGGAACACCTGCCGCGCGTGCTCGCGCAGGATGCGCCCGGCGTCGGTGAGCGACATGGTGCGGCCCTCGCGGGCGAACAGCCGGACGCCCAGCGCGCGCTCCAGCGCCTGGATCTGCCGGGAGATCGCCGACTGCGTGAGCGCCAGCAGCTTGGTGGCGTGCGAGATGTTGCCGCGCTCGGCGACCACCCAGAACGAGCGGAGCTGGTCCAGGTTGATGGGGAACCGTTCCACCGCCGACGTCCCGCCGGCGGCAAGTATATGACATGTCCGCATCCATGCGCTCAAAACTATGCAATTCACTCAGTGGCCAGCCGTCCCCCCGCGTGCCCGATCGTCTCGTGCACGACCTTGCCCGGCTGCCGGGGGTCGTCGAGGTACGCAGCCAGACGCCGTGTCAGCCCCAGGCGACTGTCGACGGCCTTGAGCAGCACCGCGCCCCCGTCCGAACTGCTGCGGGGCGTGTCGAACCGGGCGACGACCGGCTTCGGAAACTCCTCGCCCTCGAGCGTCAGTTGGGGTATACAGACTGTGGCCTCGAGCCCCCTCGTCGCGGTGCGAAATGGCGTCCTGTCACCGCTCTTATTGCACACTTGAGGGACTCGGTGGCCGTTCTTCTTCATCTCTCACGAATTGTGCAGGCTAGGGCGATGGCGCAGCGACAGACCTACGGCCGGCAGCGCCCGCTGGTGGTGGAGAAGGAGCAGGCGGTCGTCGAGGGGGTGGAGCTTCCCGGCCACTGGAACCGGATGTTCGGCAGCCGGGTCATCGACGACTACGACACGTCCACGCTGGAGGCCGTCACCGCGCTGCCCGGCGGCGAGTCGCTGGGCTGGTGCTACCAGTGCGCGAAGTGCGTGGGGGTGTGCCCGGTGGACATCGTGGGCGACTACGGCCCCCGCAAGATCCACCGCGACACGCTGCGGGGCGTCTCGCTGCTCGACAGCCCCGCGCTCTGGCCCTGCGGCACCTGCATGAACTGCCTGCGGGTCTGCCCGAAGGCGGTGGACATGACCCGGATCATGCCCGCCGCGCGCGAGGCGGCGATCGACCAGGGCCGGCCCATCCCGCCCGAGCTGCAGAAGGTCTTCGAGGCCACGGACCGCTACGGCAACCCGCTGGGCGAGAACCCCCGCCGGCGCGCCGACTGGGCGCGCGGCGGCGGCGGGATGTGGCTGGACGGGTTCACCCGCGACCACGTCCGCATGCGGCTGTCGGACCGGCGGGTGCTGGAGGTGGCCGAGACCGGGGCGGGGACGCTGGCCATCTGCTGCCCGTACGAGGTCTCCCGCTTCGAGGACGCGGTGAAGGCCACCGGCCAGGAGGGGCGGCTCGACGTGCGCGACATCGCCGAGCTGATCGACGCCGCCATGCGCCCGTCGTGAAGAGCGCCCTGGGGGAGCAATACCGGCAGCTCTTCGGCCGGCCCTGGCCGGTGTGGGGCGCGGGCGTCCTCGTCGCGGCCGCCAACGTCTTCCTCTTCGTCTTCGACCGGCCCTTCACGGCCTCGGACGGCGTGCGCAACTGGGGCGACTGGGTCCTCACCGGCCTGGGGGTGCTCCGGCGTCCCGACCTGCTGGCGCCCTGGCACTACTCGGGCTCCATGCTGAACCTGGGCGTGATCGTCGGCGCCCTGATCGCCGCGCTGCTGAGCCGGGAGTTCGCCCTCCGGGTGCCGCCGCCGGGCGAGCTGGCCAAGGGCGCGATCGGCGGCACCCTGCTGGGCGTGGGCGCCATGCTGGCCATGGGCTGCAACATCGGCGGCTTCTTCAGCGCGGTGAGCGCGCTGTCGCTGTCCGGGCTCGCCATGATGGCGGGCCTGCTGGCCGGGGCGTGGATCGGCCTGCGCTACCTGCTGTGGGAGATGGCGCACCGGCCCGGCTGGTCCACGGGCCGGTCTCACGTGCTCGGCGCCGCGCGCGCCGACCGGCCGGGCCGGCAGCCGGCCGCGGGCCTGCTGCTCCTGGCCCTCCTGCTGGCCGCGCCCTTCGTCTACGCCGGGGCGGGCTACGGGCCGCGCGGGCTGTTCCTGGTCTTCGGCGCCGCCTTCGGCTTCGTCTTCCAGCGCTCGCGGTTCTGCATGGTCCGCGCGTTCCGCGAGCCGTTCATGACCGGCGACGCCGAGCACACGCGCGCCGCCGCCCTGGCCGTGGTGGTGAGCATGCTGGGCTTCACGCTCCTCAAGTTCGGTGACCTGAAGGACCGGGGCGACTGGGTGTTCCCGGCGGCGGGGGCGGGCGCCCTGCTGGGCGGCCTGGTGTTCGGCGTGGGGATGGTGC
This sequence comes from Candidatus Rokuibacteriota bacterium, assembly GCA_037443505.1. GTDB lineage: Bacteria > Methylomirabilota > Methylomirabilia > Rokubacteriales > CSP1-6 > JBBIOF01. Next base: position 4,164 of record JBBIOF010000062.1, on the reverse strand, counting down.
TGGCGGGTGGCTGCGGCTCGGGCACCCTCTGGCGGGTGGGCGAGGGCCAGGTGAAGCTCTGGGTCGCCGCCGTCACGTTCGCGCTCGGAGCCTCGGTCACCCGCCTGGTTCTGGCCGAGACGGGGCTCCTCCAGAGGCTGGGCGCCGCGGTGTTCCTGCCGGACCTGGTGGGCTGGGGCGGCGCCGTCCTCCTGGTCGTCGCCGTGATGCTGGCGTGGGCCCTGCTCGCCACCTGGAACGAGTCCTCGGGGAAGTTCAGCGCGCTGAGCTGAGCGCGGGGGACGCCGTGGAGATCGTCGTGGCCGTGAAGATGGTGCCGGACCTCCCTGTGCGCCTCGCCCCCGGTCGTGGACCAGGGCTGGCTGCCCCGGGCCCGGCAGGTGGGCAAGTCGGGCATGACGGTGAAGCCAAGGCTCTACCTGGCGGTGGGGATCAGCGGGGCGCCGGAGCTTCTACCTCTGGTACTCCGCCGCGCTGGACGTCCTGGGCGCCGCGTTCCTGGCGGGCCTGGCCGCGCTGATGGTGCGCCGCTGGAGGCTCCGGCCGCCCGAGCTGGACTACGCGTGCCCCGACCGCGCGCCGGCCCCCGGCGACCGCCCCGCGTACCGGAGGGACGACGCGCTCCTCACGTGGCTGCTGCTGGCGGTCGGGGTCACCGGGTTCGTGGCCGAGGGGCTCAGGATCGCCGCGGACCGGCCTCCGTGGGAGGCGTGGTCGGTGGTCGGCTGGCGGCTCGCCGACCTCCTGGAGGCGGCCGGGCTGGACCGGTCGCGGTCAACGACGACGTCCGCCGCAACCCCGCGCTGCTCAACGAGGACCCCTACGGCAAGGGCTGGCTGGTCCGGCTCCGCCCCTCGAACTGGGAGGCCGACGCCGCCCTGCTCGTGACGGGGCCGGCCGGGCTGGAAGCGTACCGCGCGCTCCTGGAGCGCGAGGGCATCCGCTGCGGGGCACGCAGCGTTTGACGGGAGGATCGCCATGCTGACCCGACGCGAGTTCCTGCGAGCCTCCGCGGCCGCGCTCCCGGCCGCCGCCGGAGGCTGCGGGACGCTGAAGGGGGAGGTCGCCCCGAAGGCCGGCCGGCGAGTGGTCGTCGTGGGCGGCGGCTGGGCGGGCGCCACCGCGGCCAGGTACGTGCGGCTGGCCGGTGCCGACGTCGAGGTCGTCCTGCTGGAGCCCGACCGCGCCTTCGTCTCGTGCCCGCTCTCCAACCTGGTCCTGAGCGGGGTGCGGTCCATCGAGAGCCTCACCTTCGGATACGACGGGCTCCGGGGCCACGGCGTCCGCCTGATCCACGAGGCGGCCACGGCCATCGAGCCGGACACGCGGCGGGTGCGGACCGGTGAGGGCTACCTCCGCTACGACCGGCTCGTCGTGGCGCCGGGCGTCGAGTTTCAGTGGGAGCAGGTCGAGGGGCTGCCCGAGAACCGGGACCGGGTGCTCCACGCCTGGAAGGCGGGGCCGCAGACGGTCCGGCTGGCGGCCGAGCTCCGTGCCATGCCCGACGGCGGCGTCTTCGTCCTCGCCATCCCGCCCGTCGCCTACCGCTGTCCTCCCGGCCCCTACGAGCGGGCGTGTCAGGTGGCCTGGTACCTCCAGCGCCACAAGCCGCGGTCGAAGCTGATCGTGCTCGACGCGAACCAGAACATCGTGTCCAAGCCCGCCCTGTTCCGGGCCGCCTGGAAGGCCTACCCGGCCATCGACTACCGGCCGTCCAGCAAGGTGGTGAAGGTCGATCCCTCGATCCGGGAGGTGACGACGGAGTTCGGGGACCGGGTCCGCTACGACGTGCTGAACCTCATCCCGCCCCAGCGGGCGGGGGCCATCGCGGTCCAGGCCGACCTGGTGGGTCCCGACGGGCGCTGGTGCGAGGTCGATCACCTGACGTACGAGTCCGTGCGGCACCCGGGCGTGCACGTCATCGGCGATGCCACCATCGGGCTGCCGGTGCCCAAGTCGGGCACCATCGCCAACGCGACGGGGAAGATCTGCGCGAGCGCCGTCGTGCACCTGCTGGACGGCAGGCAGCCCCCGGCGATGGCGCCCCTCAACGTCTGCTACAGCTGGGTCAGCGACCGCGAGGCGATGGCGGTCATCAACGCCTACCGCGTCGACCGGGGCAAGGTGGTCCAGATCGAGCAGCGCCTGACGCCGACGCACAGCGTGGCGTACGCGCAGCACGCGCTGGGCTGGGCGGCCAACATCTGGCACGACATCCTCGGTTGAGGCACCGGGAGGCGGCCATGGGAATCACGAGGATCTTCCTGGTCGGATGCGCCGGGCTCGGCCTCCTCCTTCTCCTCGGCCGGGTCCCCGGCTCATCCCTCCCCTCCGGGGCCAGCCGGCCGGATACCTGCGCCAGCAGATGCTGCTCTTCAAGCAGGAGGCGCGGAGCCCGGGCGATCCCGGGGTGCGGGCGGTGAAGGCGCTCATGCGAGACGTCTCCGAGGCCGCCATCGGTGACCTGGCGGCCTACTACGCGAGCCTGAGGTGAGCACCCGGTGATCTACCGCGGCTGCGACCTGCCCGAGGACCTGGCCTACGACGTCGACCACGACGTCTGGGCCCGCCTGGAGGCGGACGGCTCGCTCACGCTGGGCATGACCGACCCGGCCCAGACGCGGTGCGGGAAGCTGGCCGGGTACGGGCGGGCGATGGAGCGGCTGGAGCGTCACGGGGTGCCGCTCGTGCCCCACATCGTGCTGGGCCTTCACTACGGCCGGATGCGGGGCGAGTGGCGGGCCCTGGAGCTCGTCGCCGCCCGCCGCGTGAAGCTGCTGGTGCTGGTGGTCCTGATGCCGCTCCACGGCACGGCCATGGCCGCGGTGGCCCCGCCGCCGGTGGAGGAGGTGGGCCGGTTCTTCGCCGACGCCCGCCGCGCCCTGCCGGACACGCCCATCGCGCTGGGCTGCGCGCGCCCGCCGGGTCCCGTGAAGGCCCAGATCGACCGGCTGGCGGTGGACGCGGGCTTCGCCGGCGTCGCGTACCCGGCCGAGGGAACGGTGGCCTACGCCGAGGCGCGCGGCCTCCGGCCGGAGCTCCACGACGCCTGCTGCGGCGTGGGGGTGGCACCGTGATCGAGCCCGGGGCGCCGGCCGCGGCCGCCGACGAGGAGACCGGTGTCAGCCCGGATCACGTCCGGGTGTCCGTGGCGGCCGCCATCACCCTCGGCCTCAGGCCCGGCCGGATGTTCCGCGGCGCGGCCTGCGGCTGCGTGAACCTCCTGGAGAGCTACCCGGCCGGCTGCGACGCCAACTGCGCCTACTGCGGGCTCGCGCGGGAGCGCCCCGGACGGGCCCGGGACAACACGTTCATCCGCGTGGGCTGGCCGCTCGTCCGCACGGACCGGGTGGCCGAGGCCATCGCCGCCCGCGGGGACTGCGTGGGCCGCGTGTGCGTGGCCATGGTGCACGCGCGGCGGGCCTACCCCGACCTGCTGGAGATCACGCGGCGGATCCGGGTGCGCAGCGACGTGCCCATCTCCGCCCTGGCCACCGCGACCCTCCTGAACGAGGAGCGGCTGCTCGCGATCCGGGAGGCGGGCGCGGACATCGTGGGCCTGGGGCTCGACGCCGCCAGCGAGGAGGTCTTCGCCAGGACCCGGGGCCGGGGCGTGGGCGGGCCCCACTCGCGGGCGCGGCACCGGGAGGTCGCGCGCGTCGCCCGGCGCATCTTCGGACCGATGCGGGTAAACTGCCACATCGTCGTGGGCCTCGGCGAGACGGATCGGGATCCGGTGGACCTCTTCTACACGCTCCGCGAGGAGGAGGTCGCGGCCTACCTCTTCTCGTTCAACCCCGAGCCCGGCACGGCGATGGGCGCCGTTCCCCGCCCGCCGCTCCGGCGCTGGCGTCGGATCCAGCTCACGAAGTTCCTGATCGAGCGCCACGGCCTGCCGCGCGGCGCCGTGGAGTTCGACGCCGCGGGCGCCCTCCGCCGGGTGCACGTGTCGGGGGCGCTGGTGGAGCGGTGCCTGGCCGACGGGCAGGCCTTCCTCACCGGCGGCTGCCCCGACCGGACCGGGAAGCTGGCCTGCAACCGCCCCTTCGGCCGCTACCGGCCGGGCGAGCCCTTCCGCGACTACCCGTTTTCGCCGGGCGCGGAGGACCTGGCGGCGATCCGGGCCGAGATCTACGCGCGCTACCTCGAGGCGCCGGTGCTGGC
>JBBIOF010000061.1:5212-9886 GCA_037443505.1 Candidatus Rokuibacteriota bacterium | reverse complement strand
GTCCACCGGATCGCGGCGACGTCCCGGCGGGGGGTCCGCCGCGACGCCGAGCCCATCCGCCGGCTCGTCGAGCGGCTCCAGGAGCCCGCCGGCATCGCGGACCGCCGCGCGGCGCCCCTGACGCCACCACCCGAGCCCGAGCAGCTGCCGCTCGCCATCTGACGGCGGTGCCCGTGGCCCTCGGGCGCGGCCGCCGCGGGCCAGGCGGCCCCGCACCGCACGAACCGCGGGCGGGCTCACTCGCCGGGCTGCATGAACGGGTAGGTGAAGTCGGTGGGCGGGACGAACGTCTCCTTGATCGCCCGCGGGCTCACCCACCGGAGCAGGTTCAGGAGGCTCCCGGCCTTGTCGTTGGTGCCGGAGGCGCGGGCGCCGCCGAAGGGCTGCTGGCCCACCACGGCGCCGGTGGGTTTGTCGTTGACGTAGAAGTTGCCCGCCGCGTGGCGGAGGGCGTCGGCGATGCGGACGATCGCCTCGCGGTCGCGGGCGAACACCGAGCCGGTGAGCGCGTAGGGGGCTCCGCGATCGCACTCGCGGAGGGCCGCGTCCAGCTCGCGGTCCTCGTAGACCCGGACGGTGAGCACCGGGCCGAAGATCTCCTCGCGCAACAGCTTCACCTCCGGCCGGAGGGCCAGGACCACCGTGGGCTCGACGAACCAGCCCTTGCCGTCGTCGCACCCACCGCCCAGTAGGACCTCGCAGTCGGGCGATCGCCGCGCCCAGTCGATGAAGCCGCGGATCCTGTCGAAGGCGGCCCGGTCGATCACGGCGCCCATGAAGTTGGTGAAGTCGGCGGGATCGCCCACCCGGATGCGGGCCACCTGCTCGCGCAGCCCCCGCTCCACCGCCGGCCACAGCGAGGCGGGCACGAACGCCCGCGAGGCGGCCGAGCACTTCTGGCCCTGGTACTCGAAGGCGCCCCGCACGAGCGCGGTGACCAGCGCCGGGACGTCGGCCGAGGCGTGGGCGAACACGAAGTCCTTGCCGCCCGTCTCGCCGACCACCCGGGGGTAGCTGCGGTAGCGGCGGACGTTGCGGCCCACGGTCTCCCACATGGCCTGGAAGGTCGCGGTGGAGCCCGTGAAGTGCACGCCGGCAAGGTCGGGCGAGGCCAGCGCCGGCTCCCCCACCTCGGGCCCCGGGCCGGGCAGCATGTTGACCACGCCCGGCGGGAGCCCCGCCTCCTCCAGCAGCTCCATGATGAAGTGCGCGGAGTACACGGCCGTGGACGCCGGCTTCCAGAGGACCGTGTTGCCCATGATGGCCGGCGCCGTGGGCAGGTTGCCGCCGATGGAGGTGAAGTTGAACGGCGTGACGGCGAACACGAAGCCCTCCAGGGGCCGGTAGTCCATCACGTTCCACGTGCCGGGCGCGGACAGGGGCTGCTGCCGGTAGATCTCCGCGGCGAAGTGGACGTTGAAGCGCCAGAAGTCCGCCAGCTCGCACGCGGCGTCGATCTCCGCCTGGTGGACGGTCTTGGACTGGCCCAGCATGGTGGCGGCGTTGAGGACCTGCCGCCAGGGCCCGGCCAGCAGGTCGGCCGCCTTCAGGAAGATGGCCGCGCGGTCCTGCCACGCCATGCGCGACCACGACCGGTGCGCCTCCAGCGCGGCCTCGACGGCCTGCGCCACCTCGGCGCCGCCCGCGGCGTGGCAGGTGGCCAGGACGTGGTGGTGCGCGTGTGGCATGACCACCTCGAACACCTTGCCGGTGGCCACCCGGCGGCCCCCGATCCGGGGCGCGATCTCGACCACCTCGCCGGCCATCCGGCCCAGCCGGGCGCGCAGCTCGCGCCGCTCGGGAGTGCCGGGGGCGTAGGTGAGGACGGGCTCGTTGCGGGGCGGAGGCACCGTGAAGAGGGCGTCGGCCATGACCGTCACCTCCACCCCCAAGAGTGGCCACCGGCGGGCTCCCCGGTCAAGCGGAGCCGCGGGCTACAATCGGGGCATGGTCCTCACGGAGCTGCCGCTGGGGCTGCCCGGGCGCGTGTTCCGCTGCCCCATGCCCTTCAGCGGCTACGACCGCGGGGGGCGCGTGCTCCCGGCCCTCCGCGACCACGGCGTGTCCGTGATCGTCATGCTCGCCGAGCCCAACGAGTGCCTGGCCCACGCCGGCCGCGACCTGGCGGAGGTCTACCGCGCCGAGGGCTTCGATCTGATCCACGTGCCCGTCCCGGACCTGGACGCGGCGGCGCGCGAGACGCTGGAGCCCGCCGTGCGGCGCGCGCTGGAGTGCGCCCGCGCGGGCCGCCACGTGGCCATCCACTGCCACGCCGGCAAGGGGCGCACGGGCATGTTCGCCGCCTGCCTGGCCCGCGACGCCCTGGGCCTCGGGGGCGACGAGGCCATCGCCTGGGTCCGCCGCCACATCCCCCACGCGGTGGAGACCGCTGCGCGGGCGGCCCTGGTCAGGAGCTGGCGCGGCTGAGCCCCCTGCCGGGGTAGAATGGGCTCGCCATGGCGGACCGGGGCCAGCCTTCCTCGGAGAGGCCGCCCTCCGCTCCCCGCGAGTGCTGGATCTGCGCCCGGCCCATCGCGCCTGGAGACGAGCGCTCGCTGCTCGGACTGGGGGTCCTCTGGGTCCATTCGCGGTGCTACGAGCGCGAGCTCGGCATCGCCAGGGAGCGATAGCGCCGCCGTCGGATCCCCGCGAGCTGTCGAGCTGTCGCGTCGGAGGCGCGCGGAACTAGCCCCGCGCGCGCCGGCCCTCCCGCCGGGGTGAGCGCACCTTCGGGCGCGGCGGCCTCATCCAGCGCCGGCCCCACCGGTCCACGGCCTCGATCACGCTGTTGAGCGTCCGCCCCTTCTCGGTCAGCTCGTACTCGACCCAGGGCGGGATCTGCGACACCACGCGGCGGAGCAGGATGCCCTCGGCCTCGAGCGCCGCCAGCCGCTTGCGCAGGGTCCGGGAGTTCACGCCGCCCAGCGCGTGGGACAGCTCGTTGAACCGCTTCTTGCCGTCCACCAGCGCGCGGAGCACGTGCAGGGTCCACTTCTGGCCCAGCAGGTCCATGGTCGCCGTGACGGGGCAGAAGGTGCCGTCCCCCGCGGCACCGGCGGCCGCCGGGTGAGCGGGTGGGTGGTGGCCTGGCTCGCGCATGCGGTTCGCCTCCTAGGTGTACCACACCCGCGCGGCGGGCGGCGGCGGCTCGCCTGCGCTTGACAAAGTATTGTGCTTCACATAAGAATGCGCAAGACAAAGACGTGCGCCGGGCCGGCCGGCGCCGGAGGAGGTTCGTGCCGATGCCGACGTCGACGATCGCCGCGTGGGCTCCCGTGCCGCTGCGGCTGGTGGTGGGCCTGGTGTTCCTCGCGCACGGCGCCCAGAAGGTGTTCCAGTTCGGGCTCGGCGGCACCGCCGGGTTCCTGGGGAGCCTCGGCGTGCCCGCGCCAGTCGCGGGGGCCCTGGTGGTCATGACGGCCGAGACGCTGGGGGGGCTCGCGCTCGTCCTGGGGGCCTTCACCCGCGTCGCCGCCCTGGTCCTGGCGGTGAACATGCTGGTCGCCATCCTGCTCGTGCACCTCAGGGCCGGCTTCTTCCTGCCCGGCGGGATGGAGTTCGCGCTGACGCTGCTGGGCGCCAGCCTCACGCTCGCCATGACGGGCGCCGGCGCCCTGTCGGTGGACGCGGCGGTCGCGTCGCCGCCCGCCTCCCGGACCCGCGACTGAAGCCCTCGGGCTCCGGGCGCCCGGCAGGCCGCCCGGGCCGGGTACAATCGTTCCGTGCGCTACGAGGGGGATGTCTACCGGCCGCCCAGCGAGGCCGACGCCTACATCCTGCAGGCCACTGTCGGGTGCTCCTGGAACGCGTGCACGTACTGCGCGATGTACCGCACCAAGCGGTTCCGGGTGCGCGACCTGGAGGAGACACTGGCGGACGTCCGCCTGGCCGGGCTGCTGTACGGGGCCGCCGTGGAGAAGGTGTTCGTGGCCGACGGCGACGCCCTAGTGATGGACACGGCGCACTGGGAGGCGATCCTGGACGCCTGCCGCCGGGCCTTCCCGCGGCTGCGCCGGGTGAGCGCCTACGCCACCGCCCGCAACGTGCTGGGCAAGCGCCCCGAGGACCTCGCCCGGCTCCGCCAGCGGGGGCTCGCCCTCCTCTACATCGGCCCCGAGTCGGGGGACGACGTCACGCTGAAGCGCATCGCCAAGGGCGCCACGTTCGCCGACCACGTGGCGGCCGCCCGGCGGGCCCGCGAGGCGGGCCTGGAGCTGTCGGTAATCTTCCTGCTGGGCGCCGGAGGCGTGGAGCGGAGCGCCGAGCACGCCCGTGCCTCGGCGCGGCTCGCCACCGAGATGGATCCGCGCTTCGTCTCCCTGCTGACGCTCACCGTGGTGCCGGGCACCCCGCTGGACACGCTGCGGCGCCGCGGGCGGTTCGCGCTGCCTCCGGTCGAGGGTCTGCTGGGCGAGCTGCGGACGTTCGTGGCCGAGGCCCGCCCCACCCGCGCCGTCTTCCGCACCAACCACGCCTCCAACTACGTGCCCCTCGGCGGCACCATCCCCGACGACCGCGACCGGATCCTGGCCGCCGTGGACGCGGCCCTGGAGGGCCGTCTCCCCCTCCGCCCGGAATGGGCGCGGGGACTGTGACCGGCGCTCTCAGGCCCCGAACCGGATCACCACGAACACGCCGCCCACGATCAGGGCGGCGGCCGCCGCCACCCGCCAG
>JBBIOF010000061.1:0-5162 GCA_037443505.1 Candidatus Rokuibacteriota bacterium | reverse complement strand
CCCCCCCGGCCGGTATGGGGGGGGGGTAGTGTGCCCGGCGCTCTCCGCCCCCTAACGTTACCACCCCCAACCCCCCCCCCACGATCGGGGGGGCGGCCGCCGCCACCCGCCAGGTGACCCGCTCCAGGTCGCGCAGGAACACTGCGGCCAGCGCCACGCCGAAGATGGAGTGCGCGTTGACCAGCGGCGACACCAGCGAGACGTCCCCGGAGCTGAGCGCCCGCCACATAGTGAGGTACGCGGTCCCCTCCGCGACGCCCGCCAGGGCGAAGAGCCGCAGCGCGCCGCGCGGCAGGCCGAGCCCGCCGGCCCCGGCGCCCGCCACGGCGAACGCCCAGGTGAGCAGCAGCGACGTGCCCGCGGACACGGCCGCGCCCACCAGCGGCTCGGCGTAGGCCCTGAGCCCCCAGCGGCTCACCAGGTCGCGCAGCGCGAAGGACAGGGCGGCGAGCAGGGGGAAGACCATGTGCCGTCGGCGCCAGGAGCGCTCCCCCGCCGGCTGGTGGGAGAGCAGCGCGCCGCCGGCCACGATGGCCGCCACGCCCAGGAGCAGGAGCGACGCGGGCCGCTCCCCGAGGAACGAGACGGCGAGCACCACGGAGAAGAGCGGCGTGGTCGAGCCGAGCGTGAGGGCGCGCGCCACGCCGATGCGGTCGAAACCCACGAAGAGGAAGAGCCGCCCCAGGCCGGGCGCCACGAACCCCGCGGCCACGAACGGGAGCACCCGCCAGGTGAGCAGCCGCGAGAGCGGGAGCGTGGCCAGGGCCAGCGCCCAGATGAAGACGGCGGTGAACGTGACGGAAACGACCGTGGCCGCCACCGGCCTCGCCAGGAGCAGGCCCCGCCGCAGGAGCACGCTGGCCCGGCCGAAGCCGAAGGCGGAGATCAGGGCGAGGAGCGGGGGCCAGGTCATGGGGCTCGATTGTACGGCCGGGAGCGCCCGCGGGAGCGCGCTATCATGGGTGCGAGGCGAGGCATGGAGGTCAGGGTGGAGCGCTGGGGCGGCGGCCCCATCCCGGAAGGCCGGGATCTCCGGCGCCGGATGGAGGCCGAGGGCTACGACGTCTTCGAGTGGTCCGATCCGCCCGGCCGGACGTACGCCGAGCACACCCACCCCGAGGACCAGTCCCACTGGGTGCTGCGCGGCGCCATCGCGCTCACGGTGGAGGGCGAGGAGTACGTGCTGTGCCCGGGCGACCGGGATTTCATGCCCGCCGGCACCACGCACTCGGCCCGGGTGGTGGGCGCCGAGCCCGTCGTGTACCTGGTCGGCGCACGGCGGTGAGCCCCGCCGGGCCGGTGTCGAGGAATCGACACGCTTGAACGCCGCCCCGCCTTGGGGTAATCGTAGCGGCATGTCGCCGTCCGAGTACGACGACCTCGTCGCCTTCCTCGGCCAGCGCTTCGACGCCATCGACCGCCGGTTCGAGGCCGTGGACCGCCAGTTCGTGGAGGTCCGGCAGGAGCTCTCCGGATTCCGCGTGGAGTTCGCCGCGTTCCGGGCCGAGGCGCTCGGGCACTTCGACGCCGTCTACCGCCGGCTGGAGCGCCTGGAGCAGGAGTACCAGGCCACGACCCAGGGCCTGCGGCGCATCGAGGCCATGCTGGCGGACGAGCGGGGACGGCGGGAGATCCTGGAGCGCGACCTGGCCACGCTCCGCGAGAACGTCGCCGTCCTCAGGGCGCGGATCGACGAGGTCGAGCGCCGCCTGCGGTCCTGACGCCTCCGCAAAGGCGCCGGGCCTCCCGGTCCCGTCTCGGACGCCTCCGCCTCCGCCGTGACGCCGCGCGAGCTCCCGTGACACCCGGCCACGGGCGGCCCCGCCCGTCGCCGTGGCTCCGTCGACCAGAAAACGACCGCCGCCGAGCGAGCGTCTGATATCAAGAAAGGAGGGGAATGGCCACCGTACCGACCGTGTCCGCCGTCGAGATGGGCGCCCGCCAGCGGGAGATCTCCGTCTCGGAGTTCTTCACCAAGAACCGCCACCTGCTGGGCTTCGACAACCCACGGAAGGCCCTCCTCACCTGCGTGAAGGAGGCCGTGGACAACGCCCTGGACGCCTGCGAGGAGGCGGGCATCCTGCCCGACGTGGTCGTGAGGGTCGAGGTGGCGGCCGCCAACGGCGCGCCTCCGCCGCCGCCCGGCCAGGCGACCCGGTTCCGCGTGACGGTCGCGGACAACGGTCCGGGCATCGTCCGCCACCAGATCCCGCCGATCTTCGCCAAGCTGCTGTACGGCTCCAAGTTCCACCGGCTGCGCATGAGCCGCGGCCAGCAGGGCATCGGCATCTCGGCGGCGGGCATGTACGCCCAGCTCACCACCGGAAAGCCGGTCCAGATCGTCTCCCGCACCGGTCCGCGGGCCGCGGCCCACTACTTCGAGGTCTCCATCGACACCCGGAAGAACGAGCCGCGGATCTTCGAGAGCAGGAAGATCGCCTGGGAGAGCCCGCGCGGCACGCAGGTGGCCCTGGAGATCGAGGGTCGCTACCAGAAGGGGCGCGCCTCGGTGGAGGAGTACCTCGAGCAGACGGCCATCGCCAACCCGCACGCGCGCCTCGTCTACCACACGCCGGAGGGGGAGGTCCGCGAGTACCCGCGCACGGTCCAGGAGCTGCCGCCCCAGCCGCGGGAGATCAAGCCGCACCCCTACGGCATCGAGCTGGGCATGCTCCTCCGCATGCTGCACGACACGAAGAGTCACTCGCTGGCCGGGTTCCTCGCCGGCGACTTCAGCCGGGTCTCTCCCGCCCTGGCCCGGGAGATCTGCGGGACGGCCAGGCTCTCGCCGGACGCGCGGCCCCGGGACATCCACGGCGACGACGCCGAGGCCCTCTACCGGGCCATCCAGTCGACGAAGATCATGGCCCCGCCCACGAACTGCGTCTCGCCCATCGGCGAGCGGGCGATCCTCCACGGCCTCTACAAGCAGATCAAGGGCGACTTCTACACGGCGGTGACCCGGCCGCCCGCGGTGTACCGCGGCAACCCGTTCGTCATCGAGGCGGGGCTGGCGTGGGGCAAGGGGCCCGGCCAGGCGGGGGACCCCGAGGCGCCGCCCGCCCCCCTGGCCGAGGGCGAGGGGCCGGAGGACGACGCCGAGCTGGCCCGCGTCATCCGCTGCGCCAACCGCGTGCCGCTGCTCTACCAGCAGTCCGCGTGCGCGACGTTCAAGGCGGTGCTGGAGACGGCGTGGCGGAACTATGGCATCCCGCAGGCGCGCGGCGCGCTCCCGGCCGGGCCCATGGTGATCTTCGTCCACATGGCCTCGGTGTGGGTGCCCTTCACCAGCGAGTCCAAGGAAGCGATCGCGGACTACGACGAGATCCGCAGGGAGATCAAGCTCGCGCTCCAGGAGTGCGGCCGCCGGCTGGCGGTGTTCCTCCGGCGGCGCGAGCGCGCCCGGAGCGAGTTCCGCCGGCGCAACATCTTCGAGCTGTACATCGAGGAGGTCGTCGAGGCCTGCGCCCGGCTCAAGGGCGGCCGCCTGGCCCGGGAGAAGCTCAAGAACCAGCTGCGGAAGATCGCCGCGAGACGGACCGGCGGGAGCCGGACCGATGAGATCCTGGGCGGGGACGGCGGGCCGGAGGGCCTGCCGCACTCGATCATCGTCACGCCCGAGGGGCCGGAAGGGGAGGCGCCGGCGTGAAGCGACCCGGCGCGATCGAGAAGAAGCTCGTCGGCGTGGCGGACACGGTCATCGCGGCCGCCGAGCGGGGCCGGGACCCCACGCTCGCCATTCCCGTGCGCAGCCTCGCCAACGTCACCTTCAACGACAAGCGCGGCATCATCGAGATGGGCCGTCGCAAGCAGGCGCGCTCGTTCTTCAACGTGGGCATGGCGAAGAAGTTCATGCAGACGGTGCTCGTGGCCGACGCCCTGGCGGAGCTGCAGCGGGCGAACCTCACCACCTCGCTCCGCGAGATCTACTACCGCACCAAGCACACGATGAAGGGCTCGCACGAGAACACGTTCGACGGCCAGAACGAGTCCGACCCGCTGATCGAGGACCTCGAGGTCGCGCTCGGGGCGCTCCGCGAGGAGCTGCACGTGCGCGCGGAGAACGCGGGGAGCGTCGTCGGGCCGCTCGTGCTCGACGATGACGGCGACCGGGTGGACTGCGCGCGTCTGGGCAAGGGGGGCTACTCCGTGCCCTCCATCGTGGAGCCCGAGTACATCCGGATCCGCCGGTGCACGGCGGACTTCGTGCTCCTGGTCGAGAAGGGCACGCAATGGAACCGCCTCTCCGAGGACAAGTTCTGGCGCCGCTACAACTGCGTGCTCCTGACCGGCAACGGCCAGCCGCCCCGCGGCGTCCGGCGCCTGGCGCGCCGCCTGCACGAGGAGCATCGACTGCCCGTCTACGTCCTCGTCGACAACGACCCGTGGGGCTACTACATCTACTCGGTCGTCAAGCAGGGCTCGATCAACCTCGCGTTCGAGAGCCAGCGGATGGCGATTCCCCGCGCCAAGTTCCTGGGCCTCTCGAGCGCCGATCCCGACCGCTACGGCCTGCCGCGCAACGTCGGCATCAAGCTCAACGACAGGGACGTCGGCCGCGCCAGGGAGCTGCTCCGGTACCGCTGGTTCCAGACGAAGGGCTGGCAGGAGGAGATCAAGCGGATGCTCGCGAGCGGGCTCAAGTACGAGCTGGACGCGCTCGCCAACAAGGACTTCCGCTACCTGACCAAGACCTACCTGCCGCGGAAGCTGAGAGAGCAGGACTGGCTCGACTGATCCCCCCGCGCGCTCAGGGGAAGGTGATCACGCCGCGGCCCACCGCGTCGGTCTCGATGTCCTCGTAGGCGCGATTGATCTCGGCGAGCGCGTAGCGTCGCGTGACGAGGCTCGCGACGTCGAGCAAGCCGCGCTCGATCCAGTCGGCGATGCGCGGCATGTCCTGACGGGGCCGGGCCGAGCCGTAGTAGGTGCCGGTGATCGTCTTCTCGCCGCGCGTGAGCACCACCGGCTCGATCGGCGCCGTGTCGCCGATGGGCGCGATGCCGACGATGACCGCCGTGCCGCGCTTGCGCAGCATGTCCACGGCCATCCGGGTGGTGGCGCCGGCGCCGTAGGCCTCGAAGGCCCACTGCGCGCCCCCGCCGGTGATGGCCTTGACGCGCTCGACGGCGTCCTCGGCGCGCGCGTTCACGGTGTGGGTG
>JBBIOF010000060.1:0-9912 GCA_037443505.1 Candidatus Rokuibacteriota bacterium | reverse complement strand
CCTGACGCCGGCCCCGGGCCCGGCGCGTGGGGCCGGACGACGCCCGCGCGCGGGGGTCGCGCCCGGGCCGGTGACGTCCTCGATGGTGCGGCCCTTCAGCTTCAGGGCCAGCGTGGTGGGGTACTCGTCCGTGGCCAGCGTGGACAGCGGCGCCTCCACGTCCAGCATCGGCCGATGCCTCCCTGTCGCCCCGCGGGGTCGTGACGCCGGGCCGCGCCCGGGCCGACTACGGAGTGGCGCTCCGGCCGGGCGCGCTGGAGGTGGATCCGGAGGAGACGGCGCGGCTGCGGGGCTGACGCGGGGTCGCCGGGCGAGACCGCGTCAGTACCGGTCGATGACCGTCACCCCGACCGTGGCGAACCGGTCCATGGATTCCAGGACCTCGCCGGCCTCCTCCAGGGGAACGGTGCGGCTCACGAGCCTCCCCGGCGCCAGCTGGCCGCGCTCCACCATGGAGAGCATCGCCCCGAAGCGGGGCGCCGGCATGCCGTACGACCCGATCAGGGTCAGCTCCTTCAGGACGACCGAGTCGATGGGCACGGCCACCTGCCCCTTCTCGGCGGAGGAGGTGAGGCCGATCTGGACCTGGCGCCCCTGCTTCCGCGTGCAGAGGATGGACGCCTGGCAGGTCGCCGCGATGCCGAGGGCGTCGATGCTCACGTGGGCGCCGCCGTCGGTCAGCTTCACGACGTCCTTGACCGGGTGGCCCCGCCGGGCGTTCACGACGGCCGTGGCGCCCAGGCGCTGCGCCCACTCGAGCTTCTCGTCGCTCACGTCGACGGCCACGACGCTCGCGCCCAGCGCCGCCGCGATGTGCACGGCGGCGAGGCCCACGCCGCCGCACCCGTGCACGGCCACCCACTCGCCCGCGGACACCCTGGCCCGGTCCACCAGCGCGTGGAAGCTCGTCATGAAGCGGCAGCCCATGCTCGCCGCCTCGACGAAGCCGATGGACGCCGGGAGCGGGACCAGGTTGACGTCGGCGAAGGGGACCGACACGTAGCGGCCGAACCCGCCCCAGTAGCTGATACCCGGCGTCACCCGGCGGTCGCACAGGTGGTGCTGGCCGAGGCGACACCAGTCGCACGCCCCGTCGCCCTGGCTGAACGGCACCAGGACGCGATCACCGCTCCGGACGCGCGTCACTCCGGGGCCCGCCTCGACCACGACCCCGCAGAACTCGTGGCCGAGCACGTGCGGGAAGGACAGCGAGAGCCCGAACCAGCTCCAGTCGCCCGTCCAGGCGTGCCAGTCGCTCCGGCAGACGCCGTTCGCCTCGACGCGGACGATGGCGCCGTGGGAAGTGACCTCGGGATCCCGGACCTCCTCCACCCTCAGGGGCTCGCGGATGCCCCGCATCACCGCCGCGCGCATGGGTCCTCGCTCCTCACGTTCCGGCCGGTCCCGCCGCCCCGGGCGCCGGGACCGCACGGATGATGGCGGCGTCCGCCTGGGCCAGCCCGCCGCAGATGGCGGCGGCGCCGTGGCGCCCGCCGCGGCGCCTCAGCTCGTACATCAGGGTCATCAGGATCCTCGCGCCGCTGGCGCCCACGGGATGCCCGATCGCCACGGCGCCGCCGTTCACGTTCAGGCGCTCGTGGATCCGTGCCAGCCGGTCCGGATCGCCCCCGGCGAGCATCTTCGCGGCCACCAGCGGCACCGCGGCGAACGCCTCGTTCACCTCGATGAGATCCAGGTCCTCCAGGCCGAGGCCGGCGCGCTCCAGCGCCCGCTCGATGGCGATCGCCGGCCCCACCGGAAGCCGGTCGGCGGCCGTCGCCACGCCGGACACTTCCAGCACCTCGGCCAGCGGCTCGATCCCCAGCCGGGCGGCCCGCTCGCCGCTCATGAGCAGGAGTGCCGCCGCGCCGGTATCGAGCCCCGGAGCGTTGCCGGCCGTCACCGTGGGGCTGCCGTAGATCGTCGGCAGCGCCGCGAGCTGCGCCGCCGTGGTCTCCGGCCGCGGCAGCTCGTCGGCCTCGAAGAGCCGCGGGCCACCCCTGCCCGCCAGCGGCACGGGCACGATCTCGTCCTTGAACCGGCCGGCGGCGGCCGCGGCTGCGTACCGCCGGTGGCTGCGCTCCGCCCACGCGTCCTGCTCCTCGCGCGGGATCCCGAACTCCAGGGCCACGCGCCCCGTGTCGAGGGCCACCGGGTTGAAGGCGCGGTACCCCAGCTCGTGGAGGTTGTCGTGCGCGACCAGCGGACCGCGCTTCCACCCCCACCGGACCTCGGCGGGGATGTAGAAGGGCTGGCGCCCCATGTTGTCGGCGCCCCCGGCGACGACCACCTCCGCCTCGCCCGACCGGATCGCCCGGACCCCGAGCTGCACGGCGGCGATGGACGAGCAGCAGGCGCGGTCGATCGTCATGGACACCGTCTCCGGCGGGAACCCGGCCTTGAGGACCGCCTGCCGGGCCACGATGCCGTTGTCCATGGCCGCCTCGCCCACCGTGGCCAGCCCCAGGTACACTTCGTCCACCGCCGACGGCGCCACCCGCACGCGCTCGAGCAGGCGGCGGAAGACGAACGCGGCCAGGTCGATCGTCGACCACGAGCGCAGCGCCCCGCCGAACTTGCTGAAGGGCGTGCGGACCGCCGACACCACCACGACGTTCCGGTTCACCTCGGACCTCCCCCGGCGCCGCCCACCGGAGCCGGCCGGCCGTCCCGGCCCGCCCCGGTGGGCCCCAGCCGGCTCAGCGGCGCAGCTCCCGGATGGCCGCCTGGAGCGCTTCCCGGTCGGCCGGCGTCCGGATCGGGATGCCCCACTCCAGACCGGTCGCCACCGCGCCGTACCGCGCCTTCAGCTTTCCGGCGATCTCCTCGTACGTCCCGATGACCGCGATGGTGTCCAGGACCTCGTCGCTGATGCGCTTCGGCATCTCCTCCCACCGCTTCTGCACGGAGTACTCGTGGAGCTCCTCGACCAGCGCACCCCAGCCGTGGTGGCGGAAGACCTCGCCGTACGTGCGCGTGGAAGCGTAGAAGGCCACGCGCGCCCGCACGTCGCGGACCCTCGCCTCCAGCTGGTCGCGGGTCGGCGCCGTGGCCACGAGGGGGCTGGGGACGATCTCGAAGCCCGCGAGGTCCCGGCCCGCCTTCCTGGCTCCCGCCTGGACCGCCGGGATCATCACCTCGGCGATGTACTTCGGCGTGCAGATGGGGTGCGGCCGCACGCCCTCGCACAGCTCCCCCGCGAGCTGGCACATCCCCCGGTTCACCGCCGCCAGCTGGATGGGGATGTTCGGGTGCTCGATGGGGCCCGGGTCGAAGAGCGGCACCATCAGCGACAGCCTGTAGTGCTCGCCCTGGAAGTCCAGCGGCACCCGGTTCTGCCACGAGTTCCACACGGCGCGGAGCGCCAGGATGTAGTCGCGCATCCGCGGCACCGGCGGCGCCCACGGCATCCCGAACCGGCGCTCGATGTGGCCCTTCACCTGGGGCCCCAGGCCCAGCACGAAGCGACCCTTCGACATGGCCTGCAGGTCCCAGGCGATGAGCGCCGTCGCGGTCGGGCTGCGCGCGAAGGCGATGACCACCGCGGTCGCCAGGCGGATCCGCTCGGTGCTCGTGGCGGCCATGACCAGCGGCAGGTACGGGTCGTTCTTGGTCTCGCCGCTAGCCAGGCCGTCGTAGCCCAGCGCCTCGACCTCGCGAGCCATCTCCGGGACCTGCAGCAGGTCCAGGCGCATCGCGGCGTCGCGCAGGCCGGGATCGACCTTGCCGACGGGAAGCAGCGTCTCGGATCTCATGCGTCCTCCATCAGGCGGATTGCGCGCCGGATGCGCGCGCGGTCTCGCGCCGCCCCACCAGCCGCGCCAGGGATCCCACGATCCCCGACGGGAAGGTCAGGCAGCAGACGACGACCAGTGAGCCGTAGAACAGGATGTCGAGCCCGGGGACCTGACCGCCGAGCGCGGCCCGGAGGTACTCCCCGGCCGGGTAGAGCAGGGCGGTGCCGACGACCGGCCCCCAGACCGATCCCATGCCGCCGACCAGCGTGAAGAGGATGACCTTGATCGTCACGTCCGGGCCGAAGAACGTCCGGGGGTCGAGGAAGAGCAGGTACTGCGCGTAGATGCTGCCCCCCACCGCGGTGAGCGCCCCCGTGAGCGCCATGGCGCTCAGCCGCACGAAGACGGGGTCGATGCCCATCGCCTGCGCGGCCGTCTCGTTCTCCCGTACCGCCCGGTACCGGAAGCCGAGGGGGGCGGCATGGAGGGCCCACGCCACCGCCTGGCACAGGGCGAGGAACGCGAGTCCCACCAGGAGGAAGCCCTCCCCCGACCGGAACTGGAGGCTCGCCAGCCCGGGAGGCGCCGGCGGCAGGCTGATGCCCCGGCTGGCGCCCAGGGGATCGAACGTCGAGACGAAGAGCCACGCGATCTCCGCGAACGCCAGCGTCAGCACGGCGAACGACAGGCCGCGGATACGGTAGCGGACCCCGCACCAGCCGATCGCGACGCCCACCAGCGCGGCCAGCACCGCGCCACCCGCGAGCCCGAGCCAGGGCGAGGTCTTGAAGTAGTAGAACAGCGCGCCCGAGGTGTACGCGCCGATGCCGAAGAACAGCCCGTGCCCGAACGACGACGTGCCGGAGAAGCCGCCGGCCACGTTCCACGCCGAGGCGATACCGGCGTAGATGGCGGCCAAGAACGCGACGTCGACCCAGTACCGGCCCAGCCAGAAGGGCAGCGCCGCACCGACCACCACCACCGCCGCCGCCGCGTACTCCACGCGGTTCATCGGCCGCGCACCATGGCGATGGCCGCGCGCGGGTTGATCACCAGCACGGCGGCCAGCAGGGCGTACGGCATCAGCCCACCGTACGAGCCGGGCAGGTACAGCAGCCCCAGGGTCTCGGACAGGCCCACCAGCAGGCCCCCGGCGATGGTGCCCGCCATCGTCCGCCCCCCGCCGATGATGAGGACCACCAGCGCCACGATGGCGTACTTGAGGCCCATGTCGGGCGTCATCTTGAAGACGTCCGCGAGCACGGGCCCCACGAGCCCCAGGATCCCCACCCCGATCCCCCACGCCCAGGCCTCGACGCGGATCACCGAGATCCCCACCAGGTAGGCCGCCAGCTCGTCCGCCGCCGTCGCGCGGAGCCTCCGGCCCCAGTCGCTCCACTTGAGCGCCACACCCAGCACCGTCAGTCCCAGCAGCGAGATCCCGAAGGCCACGGCCCGCGTCAGCTCGATCCCCACCCCCAGCACCGTGACGAACCGACCCGAGAACACGCTCTCCACCGTGCGCATGTCGGCGCCGTACCGCATGAGCAGGAGGGCCTCGATGACGAAGGAGAGGCCCAGCAGGATCTGCACGGCGAGGAGGTGGTGCTGCCGGCGCACCGGCCGGATCACCGCCTGGTACAGCGCCCACCCGACCACCCCCATGAGGGGCGCGATGGCGAGCGCGGACACCAGCGGGTCCACGTTCCAGTAGCGCCTGGCGTCGTAGGCCAGGTACATGGCCAGCGCCATGAGCCCGCCGTGCGCGAAGTTGATGATCCCCGTCACCCGGTAGATCAGCGTCATCCCGCTCGTCACCAGCGCGAGGATGACCCCCAGCACGACGCCTTGCACGATCCCTGCGACGAGCAGCATGGTCAGGACGCGGGACGCGAGCCGCGGCTCACGCGAAGTAGGCCCGCTTCAGTTCCTCCGCCGACAGCCGGTCCATGCTCGTGGCCACGGTCACCCGACCCTGCCTGAGCACGTAGCCGCGGCTGCACAGTTCGAAGCACAGCTGCACGTTCTGCTCGACGATCACCATGGTGGTCCCCGTGCTCCGGACGCCGAGCAGCGTGTCGATGACGCGGTCCACCGCCACCGGGCTCAGCCCCAGGCTCGGCTCGTCCAGGAGCAGGACCTTCGGGTCCGCCATCAGCCCGCGCGCGATGGCCACCAGCTGCTGCTCGCCTCCGGACAGGGTTCCGGCCAGCCGCAGCCGCATGCCGCGCAGGAGGGGGAACCGGTCGTACATCTCGGCGAGCCTCGCCCGCCGGAGCTTCCCCCGCCCGAGCCGGAGCCCTCCCAGCAGGAGGTTCTCCTCCACCGTCAGATCGCCGAAGACGTGGCGCCCCTCCGGGACCTGGACCAGGCCCCGGCCCACCCGGCGGCCCGCGCTGTCCGCCGTGATGTCCTCTCCCTCGAAGTGCACCCGTCCCCCGCGGGCGGGCAGCAGGCCGGAGATCACCCTGAGCAGCGTGCTCTTCCCGGCATTGTTCGAGCCGAGGATGGCCACGCAGTCGCCGGCGGCCACCCCGACGCTCACGTCATGCAGCACGGCCACCTTGCCGTAGCCTGCGCTGACGGCCCGGACGTCAAGCAACACCCGGCCTGCTCCGCCGGCCCAGATAGGCCTCCACGACCTCCGGCTCCGACGCCACGTCCTCGAACGCGCCGGAGGCGATGATCCGGCCGCCGGCCAGGACGTGGACCTCCTCGCAGAGCCGCTTGATGACGTCCATCACGTGCTCGACCACGACCACCTCCACGCCCCGGCGATGGAGCGCCGTGATCCGGTCCATCATGAACTCCGCCTCCGGCGCCGTGAGGCCCGCCATGATCTCGTCCAGGAGCAGCATCCGCGGCCGCGTTGCCATGCAGCGTCCCAGCTCCAGCCGCCGCACCTCGCCCGGGGTCAGCTCGGCGGCGGTGAGCCCCCACGGCAGGTCCAGGTCCGCGCACAGCGCCTTCGCCTGCCCCCGGGCCTCGCGCAGCGGCGCCCGGAGCAGGCCCGCGCTGGTCAGCACCTCGCCCACGCCCAGGCCGGGGAACACCTCCAGCGTCTGGAAGCTCCGGACCAGCCCCAGCTGCACGCGGCGGTGCGGGCTCAGGCCGTCCACCCTCCGGCCGTCGAAGCGGATGACCCCCTCGTCCGCCGGCGCGAAGCCCGTGAGCACGTTGAACAGCGTGGTCTTGCCGGCGCCGTTCGGCCCGATGACGGCGTGGATCCGGCCGCCGCCCAGCGCGAGATCGACGCCGTTCAGCGCGCGCACGCCGCCGTACGCCTTGACGACTCCCCTGACCTCGAGGGTCACCGGCACGCGCGGGCCTACCTGGCGTTGGGCTCGGCGGTCTTGAGCGCCTCCGGGAACACGATCTGCTTCTTGCCGTCCTTCCACTGCACGAAGAGCGCGACCGGGTCCACCGGCTTGCCGCTGGGCTCGAACGCCACGCCCCGCGTGAACTGGGGCATCGTCACGCGCTCCGAGTTCGCCGGGATGCGCACCTTCCGCACGGCCTGGGCGAGCTCCTCGCGGCCCGTCGCGCCGGACCGCTCCAGCGCCTCCACCAGGATCCACGCCGCCTGGGCGCCGGCCGCCATCGCCTGGTCCACGATGGCGTCGGCCTTGCGCCTGCTCGCCGCCGCCGCCAGCCACGTGACGCCTGGCGTCCGGGCGGCGTTGTCGAACTGGGCCAGGCCGAACGTCCGCCGCCCGAGCGCCGGCCGGGCGACCTTCTCGCCCAGGGTCGACCACAGCCGGTCGTCGGTGAAGCTGGCCGAGCCGCCGACCCAGATGGGCGCGTCCGTGTAGCCCTGGGCCACGCGCGCGTTGTGCAGCAGGACCCCGTCCTGGAAGTAGCCGATGGAGACGACGGCGTCCGGGTTGATCTGCTTCAGCCGGAGCACGACGGGCGTGAGGTCCTGGACGCTGGGCGGGAAGCTCCGCACGTCGACGATGGAGACGCCGGCGGCCGCCAGCTCCTGCTGGGCCGACTTCGCCGCCGTCTGCCCGTAGTCGTTGTCCGGGTAGGTGATGGCGAGCGTCTTGATCTTCAGGCCCTGGCTCTTCGCCAGCCACTTGATGAACTCGGCGTAGCTCTTCCCGAACTGGCTGGAGGTCATGGACACCGTGGTGAAGCCCTTGTAGTTGCGGTCGAAGAGCCCGTCGTAGGACGCCTGCGTCGAGATCATCCCGACCCCGGCCCGCTCGGTCACCGGCACGGTGGCCTCGGCTTCCGGCGTGGAGTAGGGCCCCAGGATGAAGACCACCCGCTCGTTCTCGATGAGGCGCCGGGCCTCGCTGGCGGAGGAGACCGCCGCGGAGGCGTTGTCGGCCACGACCAGCTCCACCGGGCTCCCCTTCAGGGACTTGATGCCGCCGGCCCCGTTCACCGAGTCGATGACGAGCCGCATCCCGAACAGGTTGGACTGGCCCACCACGGCGTTGCGGCCGGACAGTGGGAGCACCACCCCGACCTTCACCGGCGCCTGGGCGGCCGCCGGGGCGACGAGTCCGATCGCGAGCCAGGCCGCGCCGACCGTTCCGACGAGGTACCTCCAGAGTCCGCTCATGGATCCCACCTTTCCTCGGTTCAGGAGTTCCTGCTCCGCCGCTCGGGCATGGTGATCCCGTACTCGCGCCACCGCTCCTGCACGCGCGCCGCGTCCTTCGGGTCCGGCGCCGTGGACATCGAGGGCCACACGGGACGGCCGAAGCGGTCGTGGACCGCCGTCCTGAGGTCGCGCGTGGCATCGATCAGCAGCCGGTTCCACCGGCCCGTCCCCAGCACCGTGTCATCGCGCTCGGCGAGCGGGATCGTCTGGTCGAGGATGCCGCCGCGCGTGGCCGGGAAGACCAGCAGGTCGGTCGCGGGGTTCACCCGGTAGCACAGGGCCCAGTGGAGCGCGCGGTCGTTGTAGATGTCCACGTCGTCGTCGACGACCATGATCACCTTCCAGAAGTGCTCCGCCGCGGCGCTGCCCCAGAGCGCGGCGGCCACCTGCTTGGCCTGCCCGTGGTAGCTCTGGCGCACCTGCACGATCGTGACCGGCCCCGGCCGGGCGTCCAGTACCCCCCGTACGCCGGCCCGTTCCAGCGTGTGGAGCACCGCCGCCTTGGACGTCACCGTGTAGATCGCCGCGTCCTCGTTCAGCGCGCCCGGCGCCACGCCCTCGAGACTGCCGCGGTAGACCGGATCGTCACGGTGGGTGATGCACTCCACCCGGATGACCGGCCGCCTCCGCGCCTCGCCGTACAGGCCCGAGTACTCCCCGAACGGCCCCTCCATGGCGAAGGTGCCCGGATCGGAGGACACGAAGCCCTCCACCACGATCTCCGCGCTGGCGGGGACCAGGATGTCGGACGTCTCGCACTTCACCAGGGGGGCCGGCTCGCCGCGGATCGCCCCCATGACGTCGTACTCGGACACGTCGTGCGGCACCTGGCTGCCGGCGCAGATGTCCATCACCGGGTCCCAGCCGTACACCACGGCCACCGGCATCTCCTGCCCCCGCTCCGCGTACTTGACGAAGTGCTCGCCCCAGCCGGCGCCGAGCAGGAGCAGCGCCGCGATCCCGCGGGGGTTCGCGATCATGCCCCGGTAGGTCCCGACGTTCAGGAACCCGGTGTCGGGATCCCGCGTGACGACGGCGCACATGGTGTTGATGTAGCGGCCGGCGTCGCCGGGATGCCACAGGGGCACCGGGATCTGGAACAGGTCGATCCGGTCGCCCCGGAGGACGTTCTCCTTGACCGGTCCGGTCGGAACCACGGTCGGCGGGATGCCGGAGCGCAGCGCCCGGCGGAACAGGTCGGCCAGCTCCCGTCGCGAGGTCTCCCTGGGCCGTCCGAAGGCCAGGGCCACCCGCCCGGGCGTGCCGAGGCTGCCCGTGAACAGCTTGGTGCACCAGGTGCGCTCGTGGCCCACCACGTGCTCGAAGAGGAGCGCCGGCCCCTGCCCGTTCAGCACCGTGCGGCAGATGGCCGCGATCTCCCCCTTCCAGTCCACGGGCGCCTTCACGCGCGCGACCTCGCCGGCTTCCTCGAGCCGCGCGATCCACTCCCTCTGGTCCAGGAATTTCACGCCGTCCTCCTCTCCGCGCGGCCGGCCGCCCCGGCGGGCCGGGCCCCGGCGCCGATCATGGCCCGGTGCCCGCGTGCGGCGCCGGGGACGC
>JBBIOF010000059.1:0-9981 GCA_037443505.1 Candidatus Rokuibacteriota bacterium | reverse complement strand
AGGCGGGGGAAGGTCTCCTCGCCCTCGCCCACCACCGAGAAGTCGGCATCCACGCGCTCCAGGATCCGCGCGCCCAGGATGGAGACCGCGGGGCCGCCCAGCACGATGCGGGCCTCGCTCGCCTGGCGGACGGCGGCCGCCAGCCGGGCCGCGCCGGCCAGGTGCCAGGCCGGCCGCTGGCGGACGACGTTGTCGATGTTGCGGATCGAGAGCCCGACCACCTCGGGGCCGAAGGCGGCCAGCCGGGTCCGGAGATCCTCCACCGGATGGCGGCTGCCGGCCAGGTCGAGGAAGGCCACCTGGTGGCCGGCCCGCCGCGCGGCGGTGGCCACGCAGGCGAGGCCGATGGGCGGGGCGGGGAGGAGCTCCCGCGAGGGGTTGTCGTAGACGAGCAGGACGCGCACGGCGCCGGCGTCTCAGAAGTGAAAGTGCACGCCGATGCCCAGGTAGTCGATCTGTCTCCGGTAGAACTGCCCGTTGGGCGAGCGTCCCGTGAAGTACTCCAGGAGGAGCTGGAGGTCCCGGCTCAGGAGCACGCCGCCGAACTGCACGCCCGCCCGCAGGGAGATGTCGGCGCTCCAGTCGTTCTCCTCGCGGTGCTGGAAGTCGGCGGCCGCGATGGGGCGGAACCCGGCGCCGGGCGCGGGCCACGGGCTGCGGAGCTCGACGCCGTACTGGAGCGACCACGGGGCGAGGTCCGCGGGCTCCCGGCGGAAGAGGTACCCGGCGCCCCCGTAGAGGCGGACGACGTCGTCCCACAGCTCGTACGAGAGCCGGCCGTCGAGACCCTCGTAGCTCAGGTTGATCCGGTCCACGCGGCTCCGGCGCAGGAGGAACTCGTCGCCCAGGTGGCTGCTCTGGTGGAACAGGCGGCCCAGCGCGGAGAGCTGGCCCCGGCGGTAGCCCAGGGCCGCCGCGACGAAGTAGTCGGCATTGATGAGGTCGAAGGACTCGGCGTCCATGTCCAGGATGGCGAAGACGCCGGCCTGGATGCCGACCTCCCACCAGTGCTCGCCGCGGTGGCCACGCCAGAGCGCGAAGGTCTCGCCGAAGCTCACCGAGGCGACGTCGCCGAAGTCGGGATCGTCCAGGTAGCGCTGGTGGGCGGCCGAGAAGTGGGGCCACCGGGGGTCCGCGATGAGCGGCTTGAAGAGCGCGCCGCCCGGCATGGGGCCCGTCTGCCAGCGGTCGTCGCGGGGCGCGGGCCTCTCGCGGGGCGCCGGCGCCTGCGCCGGCCGGGGCCCCGTCCGGATGTCGACACGCACGGCGCCCTGGATCCGCGCCAGCGCGGCGGCGACCGCGCCCGCGTCGGCCCCGGCCAGGTCGCCGGCGTCGAGGGTGATCACACCGCCCTGCACGCTCAGCGAGCGGGGGGAGAGGCCGAACCTCTCCTGGAGGATGGCCGCCGCGTACCCCTCGAGGTACGCGTCCGGCACCGCCGCCCCCGCCCGGGAGGCCACCACGGCGGCCATCGCGGCCGCCCACGCCAGCACCACGACCGGGACGAGTCTCGACCGCACGGTTCCTCCTCCGGGGAAGCGCACCCCGGGAAAGCATAACCCCGACGGTGCTATCCTCGCGCCGGGAGGCGACGATGGACTTCTTCGAGGTGGTGACCACGCAGCGAGCCATCCGGCGGCTCAAGCCGGACCCCGTGCCCGACGCCCTGCTCCGGCGGATCCTGGACGCCGCCGTCTGCGCGCCGAGCGGTGGCAACCGGCAGAACTGGGGCTTCGTGGTGGTCCGCGACCCGGCCACCCGGGCGCGCCTGGGCCAGATCTACCGCGAGTGCTTCTCCGAGCTCCTCAAGGTCCCGTACTATCGCGACGCCGCCGCGGCGCCGCCCGACAGCCCGGCCGGCAGGGTGCTCGCGTCGGCGCGGCACCTGGCGGAGCACCTGGCCGAGGCGCCCGTGCTGATCCTCGCCTGCGTGTCCGCCGACGGCACGCGGCCGACGCTGCTCACGGGCGCCTCCATCTACCCGGCCGTGCAGAACATCCTGCTGGCGGCGCGCGCGCTCGGCCTCGGGAGCTGCCTCACCACCATCCACCGGTTCCGCGACCAGCAGGTGCGGGAGCTGCTCGGCATCCCGCCGGAGTTCGAGACCGCCGCGCTGATCCCCCTGGGCTGGCCCCTGGGGAAGTTCGGCCGGCCGCCCCGGCGCCCGGTCTCGGAGGTGACGTACGCGGACCGGTGGGGCGCGCCGTTCGCCTGACACGCTGGCGCACCCGGCCCCGGCCGTCGTATCCTCCAGGCACGCTGCCGATCTCCCCCGCGGGGGTGTTCCGATGGGCCAGGCGCTGCGGTTCTCCGGCATCATGCCGGCCAACCTCCTGCCCTTCACGGCCGACCTCGCCATCGACGAGACCGCCTACCGCCGGCACCTGCGCTGGCTGGCCGACACGCCCGGCGTCACGGGCATCGTGGCCAACGGTCACGCGGCCGAGGTGTCCTCGCTCACGCGCGACGAGCGCAAGCGGGCGCTGGCCGTCGCGCTGGAGGAGGTGGGCGACGCCTGCCCGGTCGTCGCCGGGGTGTACTCCGACTCGACGCTGGAGGCCGCCGACCTGGCCCGCGACGCGGCGGCGCTGGGCGCCGCCGGCGTGCTGGTCTTCCCGCCCACGCTCTTCATGTGGGGCGCCCAGGTCAAGCCCGACATGGTGCTGCGCCACTTCGCCGAGATCGCCGGGCGGGCGGGCCTGCCGATCATCGTCTTCGAGTACCCGCCGGCGAGCGGCATCGGCTACGCGCCCGAGACCCTGGCGCGGCTCGCGGAGCTTCCGCCCGTGGCCGGCGTGAAGGACTGGTCCAACGACATCGTGGCGTTCGAGCGGAACCTGCGCGCCGTGCGCGCCACCGGCCGCCCCGTCGCCGTGCTGTCCTCGTTCACCATGTCGCTGATGGCGACGTTCCTCCTGGGCGCCGACGGCGCCATCTCCGGCATGGGTAGCGTCGCCGCCGACCTGCAGGCCGAGCTGTTCGCGGCCTGCCAGAAGGGCGACCTGGAGGAGGCGCGCCGGGTCCACGCCCGGCTGGCCCCGCTGGTGGACGTGTTCTACGCCCCGCCCTTCGTGGACATGCACAACCGGATGAAGGAGGCCCTGGTGCTCCTGGGCCGCATCCCCGCCGCCCACGTCCGGCCTCCGCTGACCCCCGTGGCCCGCCACGAGCGGGAGGCGATCCGCCGCGCCCTGACCGCCGCCGGTCTGGTCTCGTAGCCGCCCGCGGGGAATCCCGCCCCCCTTGCGGGACTCGTGCCTTTGGTGTAGATAAGGTCACCGTCCCGTCCGACTCCGCCGCCCACGAGGGCGCCTCGCAAGGAGGGACGAGCGATGACCCGACGCTGGCAGGACGAGCCCTGGGCCCAGCACTTCTGGTGGAGCGGCAAGACCACGCGCCGGCGGCTCCTCGGGCTGTCGGCGACCGCGGCCGGCGCCCTGGGCGCCGCCATGCTCGTCCCGCCTCCCTGGCGGGAGGCGTTCGGGCAGGCCAGGCCGTACCGGATCGGGACCCTGCAGCCCCTGTCCGGGGCCGCCGCCGCGGGCGGCAAGACGGCGCTGGTCGGCACCCAGATGGCGGTGGACCGCATCAACAAGTCGGGCGGGATCAACGGCCGGCCGGTCGAGCTGGTCATCGCCGACTACGAGTCCAAGCCGGACGTGGGCCGCCGCAAGGCCGAGAAGCTCCTCGTGGAGGACAGGATCGACGCCCACCAGGGCGGCTTCCTCTCCAACGTGTGCCTGGCCTGCATGCCGGTCTTCGAGGAGCACCGGGTGGTCAACATGATCGGCGTCTGCCTGGACACGACCATCACCACCACCCGGTGCAGCCGGTACACCTTCCGCACCTTCGACTACGCGCCGGCCCAGGCGGTGGCGTTCGCGCCCTACCTGGTGAAGAGCATGGGCAAGAGCTGGCACATCGTGTACGCCGACTACGCGTGGGGCCAGTCCACGCGTGACGCCTACGCCGAGCAGATCCGCAAGGCGGGCGGGCAGGTGGTGGGCACCACCGGCATCCCCCTGGGCACCGCCGACATGACGCCGTTCCTCTCCAGGATCACCGGCACCTTCGACGGACTGTTCGGGATCTTCTTCGGCAAGGACGGCGTGACCATCGGCAACCAGGCGTACGACCTGGGGCTCACCCGGCGCTACCGGTGGGCCGGGGACGGCGCCATCGCGGAGTCCACCAACCTTCCGGCCCTGGGCGGCAAGATCGAGGGGTTCATCGGCATCAACCGCTACATCCCCGTGCTGGAGCGGCCGCTCGACACGCCCCACCACCGGCGGTTCTTCGAGGAGGCGCGCGCCCGGCTCAAGGAGATCGATCCCCAGGGCCCGCTGCCCGACCGCTACCTCCAGGCCAACTTCGAGGCGATGAACGCGCTGAAGCTGGGCATCCAGAAGGCGGGCTTCCAGGGACGCCAGGACACCATGAAGCTCATCGCCGCCCTCGAGGGGCTCGAGATGAAGGAAGGCGACGACTTCCCCCAGGGCGACAAGACGCTGCGCAAGGAGGACCACCAGGCCTTCCTCCGGGAGTTCATCTTCGCCATCAAGGGCGGGAAGCACCGGATCGTCGAGGTGGTGCCCAAGGAGAAGACGATCTTCCCGCCGGCCTGCAAGTTCGCCTAGCGTGGCGGCCGGCCGCGACGACGGGTGCGCCGCCCGTCCCCGCCCCGGGGCGGGCGGCGCCCGGCCGCCGATCCTCAGGACCGAGCGGCTCACCGTCCGCTTCGGCGGCCTGATCGCCCTGAACCAGGTCTCGATCAGCGTCGAGCCGGGGGAGGTGCGCGCCATCATCGGGCCCAACGGCGCCGGCAAGTCCACCTTCTTCAACTGCGTGACCGGGGTGCTGCGGCCCACCGGCGGGCGGATCGTGTTCGACGGCGAGGACATCACCGGGCTGCCGCCGCACCGCGTGGCGCGGAAGGCCATCGCCCGCAGCTACCAGATCACCAACATCCTGCCGGGCGCCACCGTGCTGGAGAACGTTCGGATCGCGGCCCAGTCGCGCCGCCACGGCTGGAGCCTCCTCCGCCACCACCGCGCCTGGGGCGACGTCCTGGCGCGCGCGCGGGAGGTGCTGCGGGCCGTGGGACTGGCCGACAAGGAGGACGAGCAGGCGGCGAACCTCTCCCACGGTGAGCAGCGCACCCTGGAGATCGGCATCGCCCTGGCCACGGAGCCGAAGCTCCTGTGCCTCGACGAGCCCACGGCCGGCATGAGCGTGACCGAGACCCGCGCGACGGTGGACCTGATCCGCCGGATCGCCCCCGACCACACCATCCTCATCGTCGAGCACGACATGGAGGTGGTGATGGGGCTGGCCCACACCATCACGGTGCTCCACTACGGGACCGTGCTGGCCGAGGGGACGCCGGCGGAGATCCAGGCCAACCCCCGCGTGCAGGAGGTGTACCTGAAGACCTGATGCTGGTCCTGGACGACGTCCACACCCACTACGGGAAGTCCCACGTGCTCCACGGCGTCTCGCTCCGCGTGGAGCGGGGGGAGGTGGTGGGCCTGCTGGGGCGGAACGGGGTGGGCAAGAGCACCACGCTGAAGACGATCATGGGCATCGTGCGGCCGTCGGCGGGGCGCGTGACGTTCGAGGGACGGGACGTGACGGGCCAGCCCCCGCACCGCCTCGCCCGGCTCGGCATCGGCTACGTGCCCGAGGACCGCCGCATCTTCCGCCTCCTGACGGTGATGGAGAACCTCCGTACCGGGCTCGACCGACCCGGGGTCCCCGAGGGCCGGCGGCGGGCCCTGCTGGAGAAGGTCTACGCCGCCTTCCCGGTGCTGCGCGAGCGCCGGGGCCAGGCGGGCGGCACGCTGTCGGGCGGCGAGCAGCAGATGCTCGCCATCGCCCGGGCCATGATGCTGGAGCCCAGGGTGATCCTGCTGGACGAGCCCACCGAGGGGCTGATGCCGCGCATGGTGGCCCAGATCCACGAGATCATCCAGGTCCTGCACCGCGACGGCGTGGCCATCCTGCTGGTGGAGCAGAACGTGCCGCTCACCCTGGAGGTCGCCGACCGCGTCTACATCATGGAGAAGGGCGTGGTGCGCCACCACGCGCCGGCGGCCGCGCTGCGGGCGGACGCCGCGGTCGTCCACCAGTACCTGGGGGTCTGACGTGGGCGTGCCGCTGGAGCAGGTGCTGGTCCAGGCGGTCAACGGCATCGTCAGCGGGATGATCCTGGCGCTGGTGGCCTCGGGCCTCACCCTGATCTTCGGGATCATGGACGTCGTCAACTTCGCCCACGGCGAGCTGTACATGCTGGGGGCCTACGTGGGCACCACCGTGATGCTCACCACGGACAACTTCTGGCTGGCCCTGGTGGTGGCCTCCGTCACCGTCGGCCTGCTGGGGGCCGCCGTGCAGGTGAGCGCGCTGCGCCCCCTCCTGGGCCGCGACCCGCTCACCACGATCCTGGCCACCTTCGGCATCTCCCTGGTCCTGCAGAACTACGCGCTGTGGCAGTACGGCCCCGTGGCCCGCAAGATCCAGGAGCCGTTCGGCGGGCACTTCCGGCTCTTCTACCTCGAGTACCCGTGGTACCGGGTGATGATCGCGCTGCTGTCGGGGGCCATCATCGCCGGCCTCTGGCTCTTCATGAAGTACGGCAGGTACGGCATCTGGATCCGGGCGACCACTCAGGACCGCGTGATGGCCTCGGCCATGGGCATCCCGGTGCCGCTGGTGCACACCGTGGTCTTCGCCATCGGGGCCGGGATGGCCGCCGCCAGCGGCGTGCTGTTCGGGCCGCTGGTGGGGGTGAACCACGCCATGGGACTCGACGTCATCCTCCGCGCCTTCATCGTGGTGGTGGTGGGCGGCATGGGCAACCTGGGCGGCTCCGTGCTGGCCGCCGTCTTCATCAGCCTGCTGGAGGCCTTCGCCTCCCTCTGGGTCAGCCCGGCCCAGGCGGTGATCGCGTCCTTCGTGGTGCTGATCCTCACGCTGCTCTTCCGGCCCACGGGCCTGTTCGTGCCGACGCCCAAGTGACCCGGCGCGGCTTCTGGATGGGCTTCGGCGCCGTCCTGGCGCTGCTGGCTGTGGCGCCCCTGGTGCTCCCCGAGTTCTGGCGGCGCTTCATCACCGAGATCCTGATCTGGGGCCTCCTGGCCATGTCGTCCGACATCCTGGTGGGCTACACCGGCATGGTGTCCTTCGGCCACTCGGCGTTCTTCGGCCTGGGCATGTACGGGGCGGCCGCGGCGCTGCTCACCGTGGGTCCGCCCGACCTCTGGCTGGCGCTGGCCTGGGGCCTGGCGGGCGCCGCGGCCGTGGCCGCGGTCGTCGCCTACTTCGCCACCCGGCTGCGGGACATCTACTTCTCCATCACCACCCTGGTCTTCTCGCAGATCTTCTACGTGATCATCTTCACCTGGACGGAGGTGACGGGTGGGGAGAACGGCCTGACCTTCCGGCAGCCGCTGCTGTCGCTCCCGGGGCTCGGGGGCGTGCCCTTCACGCGGGAGACGCTCCACTGGTTCGTGCTGGCCGTCGTCGCCGCCTCCTACCTGCTCCTCCGGCGGATCACGCGCTCGCCGTTCGGCATGGTCCTCCAGGCCATCCGCGAGAACGAGGCCCGCACCCGGGCCCTCGGCTACCACGTGGAGCGCTACAAGATCGTGGCCGTCATGCTCTCGGGGGTCTTCGCGGGGCTGGCCGGGGTGCTCTACGCCGTCCAGAACAAGTTCGCGGCGCCGGACTTCGTGTTCTTCCTGGTCTCCGGCGAGGTGGTGATCTTCAACGTCATGGGTGGGATGGGGACGCTGGTGGGCCCGGTGGCGGGGGCGGCGTTCTTCTTCCTGCTGCGCGAGGGCTTCTCCCGCTTCTGGACGGAGTACTACCTGATCCCGGTGGGGATCATCTTCACCCTGATGGTGATCTTCATGCCCCAGGGCCTGCTGGGCTTCGCCCGGCGCCAGCTCAACCGCTGACCGGGGCGGGGGCTCGCCCCCGGCGCTGCGCCGGCCGGGACCCCCGTCGCGCGGTTGACACGCGGTGCCGCCGCGCGTAGCATCCGCCAAACCTCCCCGCAGATGTTCGGTCGGCGTGCTCGTGCCGGAAAGGAGGACCTCGATGGCGACGGCGAGCGACACGCGCTGGTTCCTCAGGGGCGAGGGCTACGAGTTCTGCAACTGCGACTTCGGATGCGGCTGCAACTTCGGCGGGTTTCCCAACTCCCGGGACGGGAGCTGCCACGCCTTCGTCGGCTATCGCCTGGCGGAGGGAGCGTGCGCCGGGGTCGACCTCTCGGACGTGAAGTGCGCGCTCATCCTCGCCTGGCCGAAGGCGATCCACGAGGGCCACGGCAGGATGGCGCTGGTGGTCGAGCCCGAGATCAAGGAGAAGCAGGTGGAAGCGCTGGGGGCCATCTTCACCGGCCGGCTGGGCGGCCTGCCGTGGGAGATCCTCGGCCCCACGTACGAGATGATGGGGCTCGCGTCGGCCAGGATCTCCATCGAGGGCGCGGGGCGCAAGAGCACGTTCCGCGTGGAGGGCGTGGGCGAGGGACGCGGCGACACCCTCAAGAACCCGGTGACGGGCGAGGACCACGTGGTGGACGTGGTGCTCCCCCAGGGCTTCATCTGGAAGCACGGCGAGTGCGGGCGGGGCTCGTTCCGGGCGTCGGCCGCGGGGGTGACGGTCGGGGCCGAGTCCAGCAACTGGATCTACTACCGGTTCGACTGGTCGAACGGCGCCTAGCGGGGGGCCACGCATGGCGCGGTCGCTCGAGGCGATCCTCAGGCGGGACCGGTCCGTGGTCGGCGCGGGCCTGGCGGGGATCGCGGCCCTGGCCTGGGCGTACCTCCTGAGGCTCGGCGCCGCGGGCATGGACGCCTCCATGGCCATGCCCGACATGCGGGGATGGGGGGCCGTGGACGCGCTCCTCCTGTTCGTCATGTGGGCGGTGATGATGGTCGCCACGATGCTGCCCGCGGCGTCGCCGATGATCCTGATGTTCACGGCCGTGAACCGGCGGCGGGCCGCGGACGGGCGGGCGCTGGCCCGCACGGGCCTCTTCGTGCTCGGCTACGTGATCGTCTGGAGCGGCTACAGCGTCCTCGCGGCCCTGGCGCAGTGGGCGCTCCACGACCGGGCGCTGCTGTCGCCTGCCATGAGGACCGGCAGCCCCGCCCTCGGGGGCGGACTGCTGGTCGCGGCCGGGATCTTCCAGTGGACGCCGCTGAAGCGCGCCTGCCTGCGCACCTGCCGGTCGCCGCTCGCCTTCCTCACGACGGAGTGGCGGGAGGGAGCGGCGGGAGCGCTCGTCATGGGGCTCCGCCACGGCGCCTACTGCGTCGGGTGCTGCTGGGCGCTGATGGCCCTGCTCTTCGTGGCGGGCGTGATGAACCTGGCCTGGGTGGCGGCCATCGCCGTCTTCGTCCTGGCGGAGAAGGTCGTGCCGGGCGGCGAGGGGCTCGGTCGCGCCGCCGGGCTGCTGCTGGTCGCGGCCGGCGTGGTGGTGGCGGCCGGCTGAGCCCCGCCCTCACGTCGCCAGGCGGTTCCGTCCCGCGCGCTTGGCGCGGTACAGCGCCTCGTCGGCCGCCCGCACCACCTCGGCCGGCGTGGCGTGCCGCGTGGAGTCCGCCACGCCGATGCTCACCGTCACGCCCACCCGCGTGCGGTCGGCCGCGGGCCTCGGCGCCGCCGGGGTGCAGCGCGGGCGGTCGGGGCCCCCGCCGCCGCAGGCCCCGGCGGGGGAGGGGCCGGGGGGCGTCGCGGCGGTTGACCGGCGGGGGGCGGGGCGCTAGACAAGCGCGTCTTGCCGGGGCCCCGGGGGATTGCGGGAGCTGGCGAGGAGTCGGTCGCATGAAGACCTACCAGCCGAAGCCGGGCGAGATCGAGCGCCGGTGGTACGTCGTCGACGCCGCCGGCCAGACGCTCGGGCGCCTCGCCTCGCGCATCGCCCACATCCACGTGCGGCGCGAAGCACGGCTTGTGCTTTCCGCGCAGCAC
>JBBIOF010000058.1:0-10041 GCA_037443505.1 Candidatus Rokuibacteriota bacterium | reverse complement strand
GCTACCGGGCCGAGGACGCGCTGGACCACGTGCGGGTCGCCTGGGAGCCCCTGCCGGCCGTGACCGATGCCGAGCGGGCGATGGCCGGCGGCGCCCCCCTGGTTCACGACGAGGTCCCCGGCAACGTGGTCTTCCACGCCCGCTACGACAACGGCGCTGCCGAGCAGGCGTTCCGGGACGCGGAGATCCGGGTGGCCGAGACCTTCCGCCACGGCCGGTGCAGCGCGTCGCCCATGGAGGGACGGGGCGTCATCGCGGCGTACGACGCGGCCGCGGGCACCTGGACCGTCTGGGCCTCGAGCCAGTCGCCGCACCTGCTGCGCAGCGCCCTGGCCGAGGCGCTGGGGGTGCCCGAGTCGGCGATCCGCGTGCTCTGTCCCTCGGTGGGCGGAGGGTTCGGGCCCAAGATGCACGCCTACCCCGAGGATCTCGCCGTCTGCCTGCTGGCCCGGCGCCTGGGCCGGCCGGTGAAGTGGATCGAGGACCGGCGCGAGAACCTGCTGGCGAGCACCCAGGCGCGGGAGCACGTGAACCACATCGAGGTGGCGGCCCGGCGCGACGGCACCATCCTGGGGTTCCGCGCCCGCTTCGTCTGCGACACCGGCGCCTACTCGGTCTTCCCCGTGACCGCCGCGCTCGAGCCGATGACGGCGGCCGGCATCCTGCCGGGGCCCTACCGGGTCGCGGGGTACGCCTACGAGGCCTACGCGGTCGCCACCAACAAGTCGCCGGCGGGCGCCTACCGGGGCGTGGGCATGGCGCTGGGGACCTTCGTGCGCGAGCGCCTGGTGGACATGGTGGCCCGCCGCGCCGGCCTGGATCCCGCGGAGGTGCGCCGCCGGAACTTCATTCCCGCCGGCGAGATACCGTACACCACGGCCTCGGGCCTGGTGCTGGACAGCGGGGATCCCGCGGCCGCGCTCGAGCGCGCGCTCGATCTGGCCGGCTACGAGCGGCTGCGCCGGGAGCCGCCCCGCCGGGACGGCCGCGTGCGCGGCATCGGCCTGGCGTCGTACACCGAGTTCACCGGGATGGGCTCCGGCACCTTCCGGCGCCGCGGCATGGTGCAGGTCTCCGGCCACGACGCGGCCACCGTCCGGGTCGAGGCCACGGGCGAGGTGCGGGCCTTCGTGAGCGCGGCTTCCCAGGGCCAGGGGCACGCCACGAGCCTGGCCCAGATCGTCGCCGACGAGCTGGGCGTGGACCTGGACGCGGTGACGGTGGTGCAGGGCGACACCGAGCGGTGCCCCCACGGCAGCGGCTCGTTCGCCAGCCGCAGCATGGTGGCCACCGGGGGCGCGCTGGTGCTGGCCGCCCGCCGCCTGCGCGAGAAGATCCTCGGGATCGCCGGCCACCTGCTGGAGGCCGCGCCCGAGGATCTGGCCGTGGAGGGCGGGACCATCGCCGTCCGCGGCGCCCCCGGCCGCCGCGTGACCGTGCGGGACGTGGCGCGGCTGGCGTACCGGCCGGCGTCCGGGACGCTCCCGCCCGGCGTGGATCCCGGGCTGGAGGCCACGCAGTACTACGACCCGCCGCCGGCCACGTTCTCCCACGGCGCCCACCTGGCCGTCGTCGACCTCGACCCCGACACCGGGCAGGTGGAGATCGCGCGCTACGTGGTGGTGGAGGACTGCGGGCGGATGGTGAACCCCATGATCGTGGAGGGCCAGGTCCACGGCGCGGTGGCCCAGGGCATCGGCAACGCGCTGTTCGAGGACTTCGTCTACGACGCCGCCGGGCAGCCGCTCACCACCAGCTTCATGGACTACCTGGTGCCCACGGCCCCCGAGCTGCCGCGCGTGGAGGTGGCGCACCTCGAGACGCCGCCGGCGGTGACCGTCAGCGGCTTCAAGGGCATGGCCGAGGGCGGCACCATCGGCGCCACCGCGGCGGTGGCCAACGCCGTCGCCGATGCGCTGGCCGCGTTCGGCGCGGAGGTCCGCGAGGTCCCGCTGTCGCCCGACCGGGTTTTGCGCCTGGTCCGGGCGGCGGGCCGCGCCGTGCACCCGGACGGGCCGCGCCCGTCCCCGTGAAGGAGGCATCCATGCGCCGGATCCGTCCCGCCGTCGTCCTGCTGGCCGCCGTCCTCCTGGCCGCCCCGGCGCCCGTGCCCGGTCAGGAGCGCGTGAAGATACGGGCGGCCAGCCTCACGCTGCCCGTCTTCAACCCCATCATCGTGAACCTGATGAAGGAGCGGGGCCTCGATGCCCGGCACGGCTTCGACATGGAGGTGAGGCCCTACCCGTCCATCGCCGCCTTCTACGCGGCGCTGGCCACCGGCGAGGTGGACACGCTGGTCGGGGGGCCCACGGTCTTCCAGAAGATGCGCAACGAGGGCGTGCCGCTCCGCATCGCGGCCACCGGGCTCCGGCTGTCGGACCTGGTCGTCGTCACCGCGCGCGACGACGTGCGGTCGCTGGCCGACCTCAAGGGCCGGACGCTGGCGGCCGACATGGGCTCGCAGCAGTACCAGGTGGCCTCCATCTACGGGCGCGCCCGCGGGGTCGTGCTGGGCACCGACGTCACGGTGGTGCAGGCGAGCTTCGCGCTGGCTCGCACCCAGCTCCAGGCGGGGCGCGTGGACGCGGCCATGGTCATCGAGCCCATCGCCACCATGATGATGCGCGAGAACCCCCGGTACCGGATCGTGTTCCAGGGCGACGCCGCGTGGCGCGAGCTGACCGGTGCCGGCGGCTGGGAGCTGGTGGTGGCCCTGCGCGACGACTTCATCCGGCGCCACCCGGGGGCCGTGGCCCGCTGGATCGCGGCGCTGCGCGACGTGCAGGCGTTCATCGCGTCCAGCCCCGACGAGGCGGACGCCATCGTGGTCCGCACCGTGAAGCTCCCGCCCGGCGTGTTCCGCGAGGCGGTGACCAGCCGGCGGTGGCAGTTCGAGGTCCTGCCGGCGTGGGGGGCCGAGCGGAAGGTGCTGTGGGACATGTTCGAGCGGGCCGTGGCGGCCCGCTACCTGGACCGGCTGCCGGACGAGGCGATCATCTACACCCCGTGAGGAGGCCGTCATGCGGAGAGCGATCCTCGCGCTCGTGCTCGCGCTGGCCGCCGCCGGACCGACCGCCGCCCAGGCGCCGGTCGCGGTGAAGGTGGCCCGGCTCGCCTTCCCCTCGATCACCACCATGATGGTGGACGTCGTCAAGGACCAGGGCCTGGACCGGAAGCACGGCATCGACCTCCAGCCGTCCTCCCACGGCGCGGTCTCCGCCTACTACGCGGCGCTGGCCAGCGGGGAGGTGGACATGCTGGGGGCCGGACCCCACGTGCTGCAGAGGATGCGGCTCGAGGGCGTGCCCATCCGCGCCGTGTTCACCTACGCGCGGCTCAACGCGCTGGCGGTCATTGCCTCCGACCCGGCGGTGAAGGGCCTCGAGGACCTCCGGGGCAGGTCCATCGCCGCGGACATGGGCTCGTCGGAGTACCAGGTCCTGGCCATCTACGGCCGCTCTCGGGGCCTGGTGCTCGGGCGCGACGTGACCGTGGTGCAGGCTGGCCCGCCGCTGGCGCGGACCCAGCTCCAGGCGGGCCGGGTGGCGGCCGCCATGACGTGGGAGCCGTCGGCGACCCTCACCCTGCGCGACAACCCCGGCTACCGCGTGATCCTCACCGGCGATGCGGCGTGGAAGACCATCGCCCGGAGCGCCGGCTGGCAGCTGGTCATCGTGGCCCGCGAGGATTTCCTCGGGCGCGCGCCCGGCGCGCTGCCGCGCCTGCTGCAGATGTTCCAGGACGGCCAGCGGTTCATCGCCAGCCGCCCGGCCGACGCCGACCGCATCGTGGCCGCCTCGGCCAAGCTGCCGCCGGGGATCTTCCAGGAGGCGGTGACGGCTGGCCGGCTGGTCTACGACGTCCGGCCCGCCTGGGAGGAGGAGCGCGCCGCCCTGTGGGAGATGTTCCGGGTTGCCGTGGACCAGGGGTACCTGCCGAAGCTGCCCGACGAGGGCGCCATCCACCGGCCGTAGGCGCCATGGCCAGGCCCGGGTCCCCGTTCGTCGGCGAGACGGTGGAAGCGCTGGAGGCGCGGACGCCCGTCCGCTTCCCCCGGGAGATGGTGGTGTCGCTGCTCGTCCTGGCGGCAGCGTGGCAGGCGGCCTCGCTGTTCGCCCCGCCCTTCGTCGTCCCGAGCCTGCCCCGCATCGGCCGCGCGCTGGCCGGCCTGCGCCTCGACTTCGTCCTGGTGACGCTCCTCCGGGTGGCGGCCGCGCTGGCCGCGTCCTTCGTCATCGGCGTGGGCGTGGCCATGGCCATGTACGCCTCGGGCGCCGTGGAGCGCTACGGGCGGCCGCTGGTGCGGCTGCTCATGGCGGTGCCCGTGGTGTGCTGGATCCTGTTCGCGGTGCTGTGGTTCAAGGGCGTGGAGTTCCGCATCGCCTTCGTGCTGGTGGTCGTCTGCGCCCCGGTCTTCGTGGTGGACATCCTGGATGGCATGAAGGGCGTCTCGAAGGACCTGCGGGACATGCTCCGGTCGTTCCGGCCCACCCGCGTCCAGCTCTTCACCAAGCTCGTCCTGCCGGCCACGGTGCCCGTGATCCTCACCAGCTGGAAGATCAACCTGAGCCTGGCCATCCGGGTGGTCACCATCGCCGAGCTGGTGGGGGCGGTGAGCGGCATCGGCTACGGGCTGGTGGTCGCCCAGGAGCTGTTCTCGGTGGCCGACGTGTTCGCCTGGACGGTGGTGCTGGTGGCCATCCTGTTCGTCGCCGAGGCCGCCGTGGGCCGCGCGGAGGCCCGGCTGCTCCGCTGGCGGGTGTGAGCCCCGCGTGACGGACCCGGACGGGATCGTCGTCGAGGGGCTGCGCCACTGGTTCCACCAGGCGGGAACGGGCCAGCGCGTGCTGGCCATCGACCGCCTGGACTTCCGGATCGCGCCCCGGGAGATGGTCGCCATCGTGGGCCAGACGGGGTGCGGCAAGTCCACGTTCCTGAACCTGCTCATCGGCCTGGAGCGGCCCAGCGAGGGCCGCGTGGCGGTGGGGGGCCGCACGCCTTACGGCGACTTCGCCTGGTTCCGGGGCCGCGTGGCCGCGGTCTTCCAGCAGGACCGGCTGCTGCCCTGGCGCACCGCGCTGGACAACGTGCGCCTCGGGCTCGAGCTGCTGGGCCGGCCCGCTGACGAGCAGCGGCGCGTCGCGCTGGAGTGGCTGGAGCGGCTGGGCCTCGCGGGGTTCGCCGGCGCGTACCCGCACGAGCTGTCGGGGGGCATGCGCCAGCGCGTGGCGCTGGCCCGCGCCTTCGCCATCCGGCCCCTGCTGCTGCTGGCGGACGAGGCGTTCGGCCACCTGGACGAGGTGACCGCGGCGGCGCTCCGGGCCACCTTCCTGGAGCTGGCGCGCACCGGGGGCAGCACCGCCGTCTTCGTCACCCACCAGCTCGAGGAGGCCATCGAGATGGGCGACCGCATCCTGGTATTCGGCAAGCCGGCCCGGCTGCTCGCCGACGTGCGGGTCAGGGCGTGGGGGGCGGAGGGCCTCGGCGCCCTCCGGGCCCGCATCCAGGCCATGCTGCAGGCGAACGAGCCCGACCCCGGCCTCACCACGGAGGAGCCGCGACGATGACGACCCCCGACGTGCAGGCGGTCCTCGAGCGCGTCGACACGGACGAGCTGGTGCGCGTGGCCCTGGACCTCGCCAACATCGACAGCCCCACGGGCCGCGAGGGGCCCGTCGCCGACTACGTCCACGACTGGCTGCTGCGCCACGGCTTCGAGTCGCGGAAGGTGGGGCTCTTCCCGCACCGGCCCAACGTGGTGGGCCGGCTGCCCGGGCGAGGGCGGGGTCTCAGCCTGGCCTTCAACAGCCACATGGACACCACCATCGCCGCCGAGGAGGTGTGGACGACGCGCCGCGCCGCCGACCGGATCTTCCACGCCGCGTGGCGGGAGGGCGACGTCCTGGTCGGCAACGGCATCTGCAACGACAAGGGGCCCATGGCCGCCTGGCTGCTGGCGGCCCGGGCCATCCGCGACAGCGGCGTGCCGCTGGCGGGCGACCTGGTCCTGACCGCGGTGGTGGGCGAGATCGGGCTCGAGCCGGTGGACGAGTTCCAGGCCCCCGAGTACGTGGCGAAGGAGGCCGGCACCCGCTGGGCCGTCACCCACGGCGGCGTCGCCGACTACGCCCTGGTGGCCGAGGGGACGGACTTCGCCCTGGTGGGCGTGGAGGCC
The DNA here is from genome assembly GCA_037443505.1 of Candidatus Rokuibacteriota bacterium. GTDB lineage: Bacteria > Methylomirabilota > Methylomirabilia > Rokubacteriales > CSP1-6 > JBBIOF01. The sequence goes on along the minus strand of JBBIOF010000058.1, from coordinate 3,866 downwards.
GGCAAGGCCTTCTTCAAGGTGACGGTGTTCGGCGACGACCTGCCCATCTACACGCCCTACGTCCAGCGGCCGACGCCGGTGGAGAAGAGCCCCAACGCCATCGTGCGCATGTCCCGCCTGATCCCCCGGCTGGAGGAGTGGGCGGCCGAGTACGAGCGCCGCCACCGCTACCAGTGCCCGGGCGGCGTGGTCGTCCCCCGGGTGAACATCGGGGCCATCCGCGGGGGCGTGCCGTACAAGATCACCAAGACCGTCCAGCAGTGCGCCGTGTACGTGGACGTGCGGGTGACGCCCGCGCAGAACCCCCTGGACGTTCGCGAGGAGCTGCGCGGGCTGCTGGCCGGCCTCGGCCTCGCCGGGGAGGTGGAGCTGTTCGTCTACCGGCCGGCGTTCGAGGCCAGGAACGCCGAGCCGCTGGCCGACGCGCTGACCCGGGCCCACCGGACGGTCCTCGGGAACGACCCCGGGCCGCCGGCGGCGCCGTTCTCCAGCATGTGGCGCGATATCAACGTCTACAACGAGATGCGCATCCCGGCGCTGACCTACGGCCCGGGCGTCAGCGTGGGCGGGGGAAACTTCGGCATGCGCATCGACGACCTCGTCACCGGCGCCCGGCTGTACGCGCTGACCGCGCTGTTCCTGTGCAGCCGGGAGCGCGCGTGACTCCCCGGGAGGCCGCCATGGCCAGCGTCCCGACCGTCGACATCCACGCCCACTTCTTCCCCGAGGCCTACCTCCGCGCACTGGAGACGGAGGGCCCGCGCTTCGGCGTCACGCTGGACCGCTCCGACCCCAGGGGCCCGGCCATCCAGGTGGGGGCCGTGCTGGGCGGCCACCTGCGCCCCCACTTTCACGACCTGAAGCTCCGCCTGGCGGAGATGGACCGGCAGGGCGTGCAGGTCCACGCGCTGTCCCTCACGTTTCCCATGACGTACTGGGCCGACGCCGACCTGGGCGCCCGCCTGGCCCGCATCACCAACGACGCCATGGCGGAGGCGCACACCGCCCACCCCGACCGGTTCGTGGGCCTCGCCACGCTGCCGCTCCAGGACCCCCGGCGCTCGGTGGAGGAGCTGGACCGCGCCGCGCGGCTGCCGGGCATCCGCGGCGTCTACCTCGGCACCAACGTCAACGATCGCGAGCTGTCGGACCCGGCCTTCCTGCCGGTGTGGGAGCGCATCCACGCCCTGGGCCTGCCGGTGTTCCTGCACCCGCTCAACGTGGTGGGCGCCCGGCGGCTGTCGCCCTTCTACCTGGGCAACCTCCTGGGCAACCCGTTCGACACCGCCGTCGCCGCGGCGCACCTGATCTTCGGCGGCGTGCTCGACCGGTTCCCGCGGCTCACGGTGTGCCTGCCGCACGCGGGAGGTGCGCTCCCCTACCTGATCGGGCGGCTGGACCGGGGCCACAAGGTCCGGCGGGAGCTGGGGCACGTCAGGCGCCCGCCGTCGGCCTACCTCCGGCGCTTCACCTACGACACGATCAGCCACTCGGGGGCGGCGATGCGGTACCTGATCGGCCTGGTCGGCGCCGACCGCGTGATGGTCGGCAGCGACTACTGCTTCGACATGGGCTACGAGCGGCCGGTGCAGGTGGTGACGCGCCTGCCGGGGCTCACCGCGCGCCAGCGGTCGTCCATCCTGGGCGGGACGGCGGCGAGGCTCCTCCGGCTCTGAGCGGCACGATCCGCGGTATAGTGCGGGCAGGGATGCGGGGACGGCTCTTCTTCGGCTGGTGGGTGACCGCGGCGCTCGCCCTCGTGGTCTTCCTCTCCACCGGCATCCGCTTCAGCACCGGGCCATTCCTCAAGCCCATGGTGGCCGAGCTGGGGATCGACCGTGCGGCGTTCTCGCTGGTCGTCTCGCTGGGCCTCCTCCTCTACGGCGTGCTGATGCCGGTGGTCGGCCGGCTGGCCGACCGCGTGGGCGCGCGGCCCGTCCTCCTGGCCGGCGCCCTGGTGCTGGGCGGCGCCGTCGCCGGCACGGGGCTCGTCCGGAGCCTCTGGCAGCTCTACCTGCTCCAGTCCGTCGCGGCCGGGGCCGGGCTCGCCGCCATGAGCTACGTGGTGGCGTCCACGGTGGTCTCCCGGTGGTTCGTGCGCCGCCGGGGGACGGCGCTCTCGATCCTGAGCGCGGCCACGATGGCGGGCATGGGCCTCATGGTCCCTGTGGCCACCTCGCTGATCCTGGCGGTGGGCTGGCGCCTGGCGTGCGCCATCGTCGGCGCGGGGACCGTCCTGGTGGTCCTGCCGCTCGTCGCCTGGGTGATCCGGGAGTCGCCGGAGCCCATGCGCCTCCTGCCGGACGGCGAGCCCGGGTCGGCGACGAGCGCGCCGGCCGCGGCGCGGGCGGTGGGCCCCGGCGAGGCGGTGCAGACGGGCGCCTTCTGGCTGCTCTCCATCCCGCTGTCGGCCTGCGGCTTCTCGATGGGGCTGCTCTCCGCCCACGGCGTGCCCATGCTGACCGACCACGGCTACCACCCCATGGTCGCCTCGTGGGCCATCGGGCTCCTCGGCGCCACCAGCATGGCCTTCTCGGTGGTGCTCGGCCTGGTGTCGGACCGCGTCGGCCGCCGGCCGGTCCTGGCCTGGATCATGGCCGGCCGGGCGGCGGCGTTCGCCGCACTGTTCCTGGTCCAGGACGACCCGGCGCTGCTCCTCCTCCTGGTCGCCCTCGGCGGTACCAGCATGGCGGGCAGCATCGCCATGGTCTCGGCGCTCACCGCCGACACCTTCGGCCGCCTGTCGCTGGGCGCCGTCTTCGGCCTGATGTTCGTGCTGCACCAGGTGGCCGCCGCCCTGGGGTCCTGGCTCGGCGGCCTGCTCTTCGAGCTGACCGGGGGCTACGGCGCGGCCTTCGCCCTGGCCTGCGCGCTCCTGGTGCTGTCCGCGGCGGCGAGCCTCGCCATCTCCGAGCCCGGCCGCGCGCTGGCGCGTCCCGGCGTGGCGGAGGGATAGCGCGGGCCCCGGGTCTCGCTAGAGCGTCAGGCGCCGCAGGGTGAGCGCGGCGTCCACGCTCTCCGCCAGGTAGGCGAGGTCGACCGGCTTGACGATGCAGTCGAACGCGCCCCTGGCCAGGGCGCGGCGCGCCACCTCCGCGCCGCCCACCTCGCCGACGACGATGACCACCGCGTGGGGCGCCAGCGCGCGGATCGCGGGCAGCGCCTCGGACCCGCTGAGCCCGGGAGTGGTGAGGTCGACCAGGACCAGGTCGGGCGGCTGCTGCACGAGGGCCTCCAGCGCCGCGGTCTCGTCGGAGACCGCGACCGTCCGGTGGCCGCTGCTGGTCAGGAACTCCTCGAGGGTCGCCCGGACCTCGGGGTCCTCGTCGATGACGAGGATGCGTCCCGCCGCGGGCTCCGTCACCAGGTACGGCTCGGGCACCGCGACCGGGTCCCCGCGCGAGGCCCCGGCGCCCTCGAGCCCCTCCAGGGAGGACAGGAGATCGTCCAGGACGACCGGCGCCGGCAGCACGTCGCGGGCGCCCAGGTCGAGCGCCTGCCAGTGGACCTCGCTGTCGGCCGGCTCGGCCACGGCGATGACGGCCGCGGAGGGGTCGAACGCGCGGATCCGCCGGAGCGCCTCCAGACCCCCGAGGCGCGGCATGTTCAGGTCCAGCACGACGGCGTCGGGGCGCGCGTGCTTGACCTGGAGCAGGGCTTCCAGACCGCTGGCGGCCTCGAGCACCGCGAAGCCCTGGAGGGTGAGATACTCTCCGATGACGTCCCGGACCTCGGCGTCGTCCTCCACGACGAGCACCGTCAGCTGAGCCTGGGCCATGCCCACCCCCGGTGGACCGCGGTCCGGGACGGTGCTTACGTACGCCGGGCCCTGTCCGCTGTCAACCCCTCCAGGCCCGGGGCCGTCG
>JBBIOF010000057.1:0-10122 GCA_037443505.1 Candidatus Rokuibacteriota bacterium | reverse complement strand
CCGGGAGGCCCGGGGCTAGACGCGCCCCGCGGCCCGGAGCCGCCGGCGCAGGCCGAGCCGGAGGCGGCGCAGCCCGAGACGCCGCCTGACGTCACCCCCCACCAGGCTCGGGCGGGGCCAGCGCAGGAGCGCGGCCGCATCCTCGAACAGCGAGTAGGCCACCGGGGTCACCAGCAGCGTCAGGAGCAGCGACAGCATCTGCCCGCCGATCACCACCACCGCGATCGCCCGGCGCTCCTCGGCCCCCGGGCCGGTCCCCACCGCGAGCGGCAGCATCCCCGCCACCAGGGCCAGGGTCGTCATCAGGATGGGGCGGAGCCGGTCGCGGTTGGCCTGCATGATTGCCGGCAGCCGCTCCATGCCGTGCGCCCGGAGCGTGTTCATGTGGTCGATCTGGAGGATGGCGTTCTTCTTCACCACCCCGAACAGCACCAGGATGCCCAGGGCCGAGTAGAGGTTCAGGGTGTTGCCCGTGTACCAGAGGGAGAGCAGGCCGAAGGGCACCGACAGGGGCAGCGAGAGGAGGATGGTGAGCGGGTGGACGAGGCTCTCGAACTGCGAGGCGAGGATCATGTACATGAACACCACCGAGAGCACGAACACCCACAGGAACTCGCCGAAGGTCCGCTCCAGCTCCCGCCCGCGCCCCGAGACGGCGGTGGTGTAGCCGGGCGGCATGTCGAGCTCCCGCGCCGCCTGGCGCAGGGCCGCCAGCCGGTCGGCCAGGCCGTAGCCCGGGGCCACCGAGGCGCGCAGGCGCACCTCGCGCTGCCGGTCCGAGCGGTCGATCCGGGGCGCCGTGTGGGCCCGCTCGATGCGGACCACGTTGTCGAGGCGGACCAGCCCTCCGCCCTGTCGGGCCACCCAGAGGCGGGAGATGGTGGCCGGGTTGCGGCGGTCCGCCTCGTTGAGCCGGAGCTGGACGTCGTAGTCGTCGTTGACGGCCGGGTCCCGGAAGCGCGAGACCTCCTCGTCCCCGCCCACCATGAGCCGCAGCGCCGTGGCAACCTGCTCGGTGTCCACCCCGAGGTCCCCCGCCCGCGCCCGGTCGATCTGCACCCGCAGCTCCGGCCGGTCCAGGCGCAGCGTGGTGTCCACGTCCAGGATCCCGCCCAGCTCGCGCGCCCGCGCCTTGAGCCGCTCGCCGTACGCGGCCAGGGCGGTGAGGTCCGGGCCCCGGATGACGAAGTCGATGTCGAAGCTGCCGCCGCCGATGTTGAAGGACGGCGCGTTACGGACGGTCACCCGGAGGTCGCGCAGCCCGCGCAGGCGCCGCCGCGCCTCCTGCATGACGTCGCGCTGGGTGTAGTTGCCGCGGAAGGCCCCCAGCGGGTCCCCGCGCCGGAGGCCGTCCCAGACGCGGGCCAGGTTCACGGTGCGCTCGGCGTGGGGCGCGATGCGCACGTAGGCACGCCCGGTGTTCACCTGGCCCAGGAAGCCGCCCCCGGTGGTGGTCAGGACCATGCGCACGGCGGGGATGGCCCGCAGCTCGGCGTCCACCGCCCGCATGGCCTCGTCCATGGCCGCCAGGCTCATGCCCTCCGGCCCGTTGACGATCACCTCGAACTCCGCCTCGTCCACGTCGCTCGGGATGTACTCCTGCCTCACCAGGCCGTAGAGGGGGACGGTGGAGGCGATCACCGCGACGGCCAGCGCGGCCACCGCCAGGCGGTGGCGCATGGCCCAGGCCAGGACGGCGGCGTAGCCACGGTCGAGCCAGGCGTAGAAGCCCCGCCGCGACTTCGGCGCCCCGGTGGCGTCCTCGGGCCGGAGCAGGCGCGCGCTCATCATGGGGGTGAGCGTGAAGGAGACCAGCAGGCTCACCAGCACGGCCACCGCGGCCGTGAGGCCGAACTGGTAGAGGAAGCGCCCCGAGATGGAGGACATGAACGAGACGGGCACGAAGATGACCACGAGGCTCAGGGTGGTGGCCATGACCGCGAGCCCGATGTCCGCGGTGGCCTCGCGGGCCGCCTCGAACGGGCGCCGCTTCTTCTCCTCCACGAAGCGGAAGATGTTCTCCAGCACCACGATGGCGTCGTCGATGACGATGCCCACCATGAGGACGAGCGCCAGCATGGTGACGCTGTTGAGCGTGAAGTCCAGCGCCCGCATCATGCCGAACGCCGAGATCACCGACGCGGGGATGGCCACCGCCGCGATCACGGTGGCCCGCCAGGAGCGCATGAAGGCCAGGACCACCAGGGAAGCCAGGATCGAGCCCAGGACCAGGTGGAGGTTGATCTCCCGGAGCGCGGCGTAGATGTAGCGGCTCTGGTCGCGGGTCACCTCGAGCTTCACGTCGGGCGGCAGCTCGGCGACCACCCGGGCCAGGCTTGCCCGCACCCCTTCGATCACCGCGATGGTGTTCGCCCCGGACTGCCGCCGCACCTCCAGGGTGACGGTGGGAACGCCGTCCAGGCGGGCCGTGGAGCGCTGCTCGCGGGTGCCGTCCTCGGCCCGCCCGATGTCCCGCACGCGGACCGGGGTGCCGTTGATGGTGGCGACGACGAGGTCGTTGAAGCCGCGGGGATCGACCACCCGGCCCATGGTCCGGAGCGTCTGCTCCGAGCGCCCCGCCGTCACGTTGCCGCCCGGCAGGTCGGCGTTCTGCCGCGCCAGCGCGTCGCGGACGGCGGTGATGGGCAGCCCGTAGGCGGCCAGGCGGTCGGCGTCCACCCACACGCTGATGGCGCGGCCCAGCCCCCCGACGATCCGCACCTCGCCCACCCCCGCCGAGCGCTCCAGCCGCACCTTGACCACCTTGTCGGCCAGCTCCGTCAGCTCGCGGAGCGGCCGGTTCCCCGACAGGGCCACGGTGACCACGGGCGTGGAGTCGTTGTCGAACTTGGCGATGACCGGGGGCCGGGCGTCCCGCGGCAGGTTGCGGACCACCGTGGCCACGCGGTCGCGGACGTCCTGGGCCGCCACGTCGATGTCGCGGTCCAGGTTGAAGGTGACGATGACGATGGACTGCCCGGGCCCGGAGATGGAGCGCAGCTCGCTGATGCCCTCGATGGTGTTGACCGCCTCCTCGATCTTCTGGGAGACCTGGCTCTCCAGCTCCTCGGTCGAGGCCCCCGGCAGCTCGGTGCGGACGGTCACGGTCGGCAGGTCGACCTTGGGGAAGCGGTCCACGCCCAGGCGGAACCAGCTGGCGGCGCCCACCACCACCAGCGCCATCACGATCATGGAGGCGAAGACCGGGCGGCGGATGCAGACGGCGGCGAGCTTCTGCACGCGCTACCCGCGCCTCACGGCCGCACCACCGTGACCGGCTGCCCGCCCACCAGGTTGCCCGGCTCCACGACGACCGGCTCGCCGCCCTGGAGCCCCTCGGTCACCTCCACCCGGCCGCCGTCGCGCCGGCCCGTGGCGATGCGCACCTCCACGGCGCGCCCCTCGCGGACGGTCAGCACCTTCTCGATGCCGGCGAAGGTGACCACGGCGGAGGCAGGGACGAAGACCGCGGGCTCGGCGGCGGCGGTGACGATCTCGGCGCGGGCGAAGGCCCCGGGCCGCAGCGTGCCGCGCTCGTTCGGCACCTCGGCCTCCACGGTGAGCGTCCGGGTCTGCTCCTGGAACGAGGGAGCCAGCCGGGCCACCCACCCCGTGTGCACGGCGGGGTCGCCCTCCACGGTGACCCGCACCGCGAGGCCGGACCGGAGGCCCGTCGCGGCCCGCTCGGGCACGGCGAGCACCAGGCGCAGCGGGTGGACCTTCACCAGCGTCGCCACCGGCGCGCCCGCGGCCAGGAACTCGCCCACCGAGGCCCGGCGCTCCCGGATCATCCCGTCGGCCGGCGCGACCAGGACGGTGTCGGCCAGCTGCTGCCGCGCCAGGGCCAGCTCGGTGCGCCGTTGGGCCAGGACCGCCTGGCGGTTCCGCACCTCCTCCAGGGCGTCCTGGTAGCGACCCTCTGCCACCTGGAGGGCGGCCACGGCGGCGTCCACCTGGGCCCGGGCGACCAGCTGCTGGGTCCAGAGCCGCTCCATGCGGTCGCGCGTGAGCCGGGCCTCGTGCAGCACGGCCCGGGCCTGCCGCACGAGAGCCGTGCCCTCGGGGTCCACGCGGTCGTCGTCCCCCTGGGGCGGCAGCCCGAGCCGGGCCCGGGCCTGGTGCAGCGCCGCCTCGGCCTGCCGCACGCGGAGCTCGAAATCGGTCGGGTCCAGCCGGGCGACGATCTGGCCCCGGCGCACGGGGCTGCCCAGGTCCACGCCCAGCTCCGCCAGGCGGCCGGCCACCTTGAGGCTGAGGACGATCTGCTCGTCGGCCGCCAGGGTCCCGGTGACGACCACGGAGCGCGGCACGCGCTCGAGGGCCGCCGGCACCACCCGAACCTCCCGGGGACGGGCCGCGGCACGGTCGCGCCCGGGTGAGGCGGTGGCCGGGTGGTCGCTGCCGCATCCCCCCATCCCCGCCGCCGCGAGGAGGAGCAGGAGCGGCACCGCGCGGTCGAGGGCGCCGGGCATTGTCCGGCCATTGTCGCGCAAACCACGCGCGATTGCGAAGCCCTCGACCCCGAGGGTCAGGCGGGCAGGAAGCCCGGGCACTCGCGAGCCCCGGTGAGCGCGATGGCGCGGTGGAGCCCTGGTCCGGACACCCCTCGAGCATCCCGCGCCCGCCGTGCCCGGCCGCGCCCGTCGGGGTAGAATGACGGGCGCATGGGCACTTCCCTCGAGGCCGCGCTCCCCGCGGCGTTCCTGCGGGCGCCGGCCCCGGCCCACGCCTGGCCGACGCTGGCGAACGCCGTCCCGGGTGCCCTGCTGACGCTCACCGCCGCGCCGGCCGGCGGCGCCGCCGCCCGCGCCCTCGCGGCCTGGACATCGTCGAGGAGATCGCCATGATCGACTTCAGCCTCACCCCCGAGCAGGAGCAGATGCGCGCGCTGGCCCGCCGGGTCCTCGAGGAGCACGTGATCCCGGCGGAGCGCGAGCTCACCGACAGCCCGCCGCCCGGGGAGCGGCAGTTCTTCCCCGGCATCCCCGACCGGGTCCTCCGGCCGATCCAGCAGAAGATCAAGGAGCTGGGCCTCTGGGCGCCCCACATGCCCGAGGAGGTCGGGGGGATGGGCATCGGCGTGGTGGGCCTGGCGCTGATGAACGAGATCATCGGCCGCAGCCCGCTCGGCCCGGTGGCGTTCGGCTGCCAGGCGCCCGACGCGGGCAACGAGGAGATCCTCCACCTCTACGGCACCGAGGAGCAGAAGCGGACGTACCTCCTGCCCAACGTGGCGGGCGAGATCCGCTCGTGCTTCTCCATGACCGAGCCGGAGGTCTCCGGCGCGGACCCCACGAACCTGCAGACGACGGCGGTGCTCGACGGCGACGAGTGGGTGATCAACGGCCACAAGTGGTTCACCAGCGGCGCCATCGGGGCGTCCTACGCCATCGTGATGTGCCGGACGGAGCCCGACGCCCGGCCGCACGAGCGGTTCAGCCAGATCATCGTGCCCCTGCCCTGCCCCGGCGTCACCATCGTGCGCCCGGTGCCCACCATCGGGCACACCATGATCGGCGGCGGGCACTGCGAGGTGCGCTACGAGAACGTCCGCGTGCCGCGGAAGAACCTCCTGGGGGAGCGGGGCCAGGGCTTCCGGATCGCCCAGGCGCGCCTGGGGCCCGGGCGCATCCAGCACTGCATGCGGTGGCTCGGCGTGGCCCAGCGGTCGTTCGAGCTCATGTGCCGCTACGTGCTCCACCGCGAGGCGTTCGGCTCGCGGCTCGCCGACAAGCAGACCATCCAGAACTGGATCGCCGACTCCAGGGCGGAGATCGATGCCGCGCGCTTCATGACCCTGCACGCGGCCTGGAAGATGGACCAGAAGCTGGACGCGCGGGTGGAGATCTCGCTCATCAAGTTCTTCGGCGCCCGGGTGCTGATCGACGTCATCGACCGCGCCATCCAGGCCCACGGCGCGGCCGGCATCTCCGCGGACACCCCGCTCATGCACTTCTTCCGCGAGGCCCGCGCGGCGCGCCTCTACGACGGGCCCGACGAGGTGCACCGCATGGTGGTCGCCCGGCGGATCCTGAGGGAGTTCCAGTGAGCGACGTGCTCCCGAGGGACACCGCGGCCGTCCGCCCGGACGAGCAGTTCGACGTGCGGGCGCTGGAGGCCTACCTGCGCGACCGCCTGCCGGCCGCGGGCGGCCGGCTCGAGGTCGAGCAGTTCCCCGGCGGCCACTCCAACCTCACCTACCTCCTGCGCTACGCCGACGCGGAATACGTGATGCGCCGGCCGCCGCTGGGCCCGGTGGCGCCCCGGGCGCACGACATGGGGCGCGAGTACCGCGTGCTGGACGCGCTGTGGCGGGTGTTTCCGCCCGCGCCCCGCCCCTGGGTGTACTGCGAGGACCCCTCGGTGATCGGCGCGCCGTTCTACGTGATGGAGCGGCGCCGGGGGCTGGTCGTGCGGCGGACCGAGCCACCCGAGTGGCGGGGCGATCCCGCCATCCGGCGCCGGGTGAGCGAGGCCGTGGTGGACGTGATGGTGGCCCTGCACGCCGTGGACTGGCGGGCGGCGGGGCTGGGCGACCTCGGGCGCCCCGAGGGCTTCGTGGCGCGCCAGGTGAGGGGCTGGGCCGAGCGCTGGGAGCGGGCCAAGGACCGCGAGGTGCCGGCGGTGACCGCCGTGGCCCGATGGCTGGCCGAGCGGGTGCCCGTCCCCACGGACGCCACGCTCGTGCACGGCGACCTGAAGCTCGACAACGTCATGCTCGACGCCGCCGACCCCGGCCGCGTGGTCGCCGTGCTCGACTGGGAGATGTGCACCACCGGCGACCCGCTGGTGGACCTCGGGCTCCTGCTCTGCTACTGGAGCGAGGCGGGCGACCCCTACGCGCGGCGCGAGTCGATCGTGCAGCTCACGTCGCAGCCCGGCTACCTGAGCCGGGCCGAGCTGGTCGAGCGCTACGCGGCCCGCACCGGCCGCGACGTGTCGAGGATCGCGTTCTACGAGGTCTTCGCCCTCTACAAGGTGGCGGTGGTCGTCCAGCAGATCTACATCCGCTGGAAGCGGGGCCAGACCAGGGACGAGCGCTTCGCGGGCTTCGGCCAGCGGGCCGAGGCCCTGGCCCAGGCGGCGCTCGACCTGGCCGAGAAGAGCGGCCTCTGACGGCGGCACCCGGAGGAGGTCTTCTCGGCCTCCCTCCCGCCCGCCGCGGGGGCGTCAGGCCTGGCTCGGGGCGAGCCAGGCCACCGGGCCGGGCGGCGGGCTCCACGAGGCCATGGCGTCCAGCAGGCCGTCGGCCGTGTCGTCGAAGAGCAGCAGCCCCAGGTACTCGCGGCGGACGAACCCCTCCGCGGCTGCGTGCGACAGCAGGCGGATCAGCTCGTCCCAGTAGCGGGCCACGTTCAGCAGGCCGACGGGCTTCCGGTGGATGCCGAGCTGCGACCAGGTCAGCACCTCGAGCGTCTCCTCCAGGGTGCCGAGGCCCCCGGGCAGGGCCACGAACCCGTCAGAAAGGGAGGCCATGAGCGCCTTGCGCTCGTGCATGCTCTCGACCACGTGCATCCGGGTGAGCCCGGCATGGGCCAGCTCGCGGCTCGCGAGCCCGCGGGGGATCACGCCGATGACCTCGCCACCGGCCGCCAGCACCGCGTCGGCCAGCACCCCCATGAGCCCCACGGAGCCACCGCCGTACACCACGCCGATGCCGCGACGCACCAGCCCGCGGGCCAGCGCTCGCGCCGCCTCGGCGTAGACCTCCCGGGTGCCGTTGGCCGAGCCGCAGAAGACGCAGACGCGGCTCATCGCCCGCCCAGATGCGCCTCCACGAACTCGGGGCTCAGCGCACCGGCGCAGACCTCCTCCACGGGGCCCTCCAGCCTCAACGACCAGTCCGGGCGCACGTGGACGGCCAGCTCCCCGCCCGGCATCCGCACCTCGATCCGCCCGTGGTCGCAGCGGCCGGTGCGCACGGCCGCCGAGGCGGCGCCGCACGAGGACGAGCCGGAGGCCAGCGTCCAGCCGGCGCCGCGCTCCCAGATCAGGATCTCCAGCGCACCGCGCCCCAGCACGCGGGCGAACTGCACGTTGGTCCGCTGGGGGAAGGCGGCGTGCCGCTCGATCTGGGGGCCCAGCCGGCGCACGGCCGCCTCGTCTAGCGCGTCCACGAACACCACGCAGTGGGGATTGCCCACCGAGACCGCAGTGACCGCCAGCGCGGTCCCGTCGGCGAGCGTCAGCGGGACGCCGACCGCCTCGCCCTCCGGACCGCGCATGGGGATCTCGGCGGCCCGGAAGGTGGCCCGCCCCATCTCGACGGTGACGAAGCCCACCCGTCCGCCGCGGACGTGGAGCCGGCACTCGACGACCCCGCCCCGGGTGTCCACGGTGAAGGCGTCGGACCGGGCGTGCCCGTGGTCCCACAGGTACTTGGCGAAGATCCTGAGCCCGTTGCCGGACTTCTCGGCCTCGCTGCCGTCGGGGTTGAAGATGCGGAGCCCGAAGTCGGCCCGCTCGGTGGGCACCAGGAGCAGGATCCCGTCGGAGCCCACGCCCCGGTTCCGGTCGCAGATGCGGGCGACGGCCTCCGGGCCCAGCGGCCCGGGCAGGTCCCGCTCGTCGATGACCAGGTAGTCGTTGCCCAGGCCGTGCCCCTTGACGAACCGGACGGAGCCGGCGCCGCGCGCGCCGGCGGCTCCCCCCTGGACGTCCGCCCGCGCTCCGGGGCCCGGGGCGCCGCCGTCACCCGCCCCCGGAGCCCCCATCAGCGGCGGTCGATGGGGACGTAGGGCTGGCGCGCGGGGCCGGTGTACTCGGCGCGGGGGCGGATCAGCCGGTTGTTGGCGTGCTGCTCCAGGGCGTGGGCGGACCAGCCCGCCACCCGGCTCATGGCGAAGACGGGCGTGAACTGGTCGGTGGGAATGCCCATGGCCGCGTAGGCGGCGCCGGAGTAGAGGTCCACGTTCGGGTAGAGCTTCTTGTCCTCGCCGACCACGCGGGCGATGGTGTCGAGGATCCGCACCGCGCTCGTGTCGCCCACCTGCTCGCCCAGCTCGGTGGCGAGCCGCCTGAGGTGCTTGGCCCGCGGATCCTCCACCCGGTAGACGCGGTGGCCGAAGCCGCTGATCCGCGCGCGCTCGGCCAGGGCCTTGCGGATCCACGCCTCGGCCCGCTCGGGCGCCCCGATCTGCTGCACCATGCGCATCACCTGCTCGTTGGCCCCGCCGTGCAGCGGCCCCTTCAGGGCCCCGATGCCCGAGGTGATGGCCGAGTACATGTCGGAGAGCGTGGCGGCCGTGACGCGGGCGGCGAAGGTGGAGGCGTTGAACTCGTGGTCCGCGTGAAGGATCAGCGCCACGTCGAAGGTGCGGGCGGCCAGCGGCGTCGGCTTCCGGCCGCTCAGCATGTAGAGGAAGTTGGCCGCCAGGTTGAGCCGGGGATCGGGGGCCACGAGGGCCCGGCCGCGGCGGATCCGCTCCCACGCGGCGATCAGCGTGGGGATGCGGGCGGTCAGCCGCACGGCCTTGCGCAGGCTCGCCTCCCGGGAGTTGTCGTCGCCGTCGGGGTCGAAGGCCGAGAGCGCCGACACCCCGGTCCGGAGCACCTCCATGGGCGTCGTCTTCCGGGGCAGCGCCCGGAGGATGGACACCAGCTTCGGCGGGAGCCTCCGCGTGGCGGACGCGGCCAGCGACCGCGTGTGCTCGTCCAGCTCCTTGCGGGTGGGCAGGCCGCCGTGCCAGAGGAGGTAGACGACCTCCTCGAAGCTGGAGTGCTCCACCAGCTCGTCGACGTCGTAGCCGCGGTAGAGGAGGCGCCCCTCCCTGCCGTCGATGAAACAGATCTCGGAGGTCGAGACGACGACGTCCTCGAGCCCTTGCTTCATGCTGCTCATGGGACTCCCTCGAAAGCCGGTTTGGAAAACGGCAATGCTTTTATCATATGTCCTGACAGCCTTCAAGGCACGCCGACGCCCGTGAGCCTGGCCGACTTCTACGACCGCCATCCCATCAGCGAGCGCCGCGTGCTGGCCGCGCTCGCCCGGCGGCGCGGCCACCTGGCCGGCACCGTCCGGCCCGAGGACCTCTTCGACCTCGACCAGGACCACTACGGCGGGGCGGCGGCCGTGGACGTGCTGGCGCGCCGCGCGGGCGTCACCGCAGCCTCGCGCGTGCT
>JBBIOF010000056.1:0-10231 GCA_037443505.1 Candidatus Rokuibacteriota bacterium | reverse complement strand
AGCATCGCAGGGTACTCCATGAATCCCGTCAAACTATTTTCCGAGACTCATTAGCGCAGCGCTTCCCAGAGGATCTCGGCCGGATGCCGCGCCCGGCGGCCGGTCAGGTGGTCGATCTGCTGGCGGCAGGAAATGCCCGGGGCCACGACCTCGGTGTCGGGGGACGCGGCCTTCACCGCGGGCGCCAGCCGCCGGTTGCCGAGCCAGACGGACATGTCGTAGTGCTCGCGCTCGAAGCCGAACGACCCCGCCATGCCGCAGCAGCCCGAGTCCACCTCGCTCACCTCGAAGCCGGCCCAGCGGAGCACCGCCACGGTGGGCGCCGTGCCCACCAGCGCCTTCTGGTGGCAGTGGCCGTGGAGGAGCACCCGGCGGCCCGCCGCCCGGAAGGGAAGCTCGAGGCCCCGCTCGCGCTCGCGGAGCAGGAACTCCTCCAGCAGGAAGCTGGCCCCGGCCACCGCCCGCGCCTCGTCCGTCCGGAGCAGGTCCACCGACTCGTCCCGGAGGGTGAGCAGGCACGACGGCTCGAGCCCCACCACGGGGACCCCCCGCGCGGCGTGCGGCGCCAGCCGCTCCACGTTCCACGCCGCGTGGGCCCGCGCCTCCTCCAGCATGCCCTTGGAGATCAGGGGCCGGCCGCAGCACTTCCGGTCCGCCAGGAGGACGCGGTAGCCCGCCGCCTCCAGCAGCTCGACGGCCGCCCGGCCGATCTCGGGGACGTGGTAGGTGGTGAACGTGTCGTGGAAGAGCACCACCTCGCCGCGGGGCGCCGCGGCCGGGACCGGGCGCCGCGCGAACCAGTCGGTGAAGGTCTCGGAGGCCAGGCGCGGCAGCGGCCGCCGGCGGTCGACCCCCAGCAGCCGGTCCATCAACCACCGGCTGGCCGCCAGTCCCGAGACGCGGTTGACCAGCCCGGGCATCCGTGCGCCCAGGGCGTCGAGCCGGGCGATGCGGCCGAAGAGGCGGCTGCGCAGCGGCAGCCCGTTGGCCTGGTGGTAGTGGTGGAGGAACTCGTACTTGAGCTTCGCCATGTCCACGTTGGCCGGGCACTCCGCCTTGCAGCCCTTGCACTCGAGGCAGAGGTCCATGATCTCGTGGAGGCGGCGGCCCGTGAACTCGGAGGCGGGCAGCCGGCCCGAGAGCACGGCCCGCAGCGCGTTGGCCCGGCCCCGCGTGGAGTGCTCCTCGTCGCGCGTGGCCATGTAGGAGGGGCACATGGTCCCCTCCAGCTTCTTGCGGCAGACTCCGACGCCGTTGCACATCTCCACGGCCGCCGCGAACCCCCCCTGGGAGGAGAAGTCCAGGACCGTCCGCGGCTCCCACGTGACGTACTGCGGGCCGTAGCGCAGGTGCTCGGTCAGGCCCGGGCTGTCCACGATGTTGCCCGGGTTCATGCGGTTGTCCGGGTCGAAGGCCGCCTTCAGCTCCCGGAAGGCCTGCATGAGCACGGGACCGTACATCCGTTCCAGCCACGGGCTCCGGGCGCGGCCGTCGCCGTGCTCGCTGGAGATGGTGCCGCCGAACTCCAGGACCAGCGCGGTGACCTCGTCGGCGATGGCCCGGACTTGCTCCAGGCCGCGCGCCGTCTTGAGGTTGATCACGGGCCGGATGTGCAGGCAGCCCACCGAGCAGTGGCCGTAGCAGGCGCCCTCGGCGCCGTGGCGGGCCAGGATCTCCCGGAAGCGCGGGAGGAACTTGGGCAGGTGCCGGGGATCGACCGCCGTGTCCTCCACGAAGGCGATGGGCTTCCGGTCCCCCTTCATGCCCAGGAGGAGGCCCAGGCCCGCCTTGCGGAGCTTCCAGATGGACTGCTGCTCGGCGGGGTCGAACGCCAGGTGCGCCGCGTAGCCGAAGCCCTCCCGCCGCCGCCGGGCCTCCAGGGCCTCCACCTTGCCCCGCACCTCGGCCTCGCTCTCGCCGGCGTACTCCACCATCAGGATGGCCGCGGGGTCGCCCTGGACGAACCCCATGCGCTTGGACTGCTCGATGTTGCCGCGGGCGAGGTCCAGGATCATCCTGTCGGTCAGCTCGACCGCGTAGGGGCCCGTCTCGAGGATGGACTGCGAGCACTCCATGGCCTCCTGCAGGTCGCGGAAGTGGATGACGTCCAGCGCCGTGGCGGGCGGCCGGCGGACCAGGCGCACGCGGGCCTCCACCACCGTGGCCAGCGTCCCCTCCGACCCCACGACCAGCCGGGCCAGGTTGAGCGGGCGGTCCTTGACCAGCTCGTCCAGGTTGTAGCCCGCCACCCGCCGCCACCAGGCCGGGTAGCGCCTCCTGATCTCGTCGCCGTACCGCTCCCGGATGCGCGCCACCTCGCGGTAGATGCGCCCCTCCAGCCCCGGCGCCTCGGCCTTGCGCCGGGCCTCCTCGGGCGTGAGCTCCTTGAAGACCACCGTGCTGCCATCGGCCAGGAGGGCGGTGACCTCGAGGACGTGCTCCACCGTGAGGCCGTAGGCGATGGAGTGCGCCCCGCCCGAGTTGTTGCCGATCATGCCGCCCAGCGTGGCCCGGTTGGACGTGGACGTGTCCGGGCCGAAGAGCAGCCCCAGGGGGCGGACGTGGTGGTTCAGCTCGTCCTGGACCAGGCCCGGCTCGACCCGGGCCCACCGCTCCTCGCGGTTCACCTCCAGCACCCGGTTCAGGTGCGGGGAGAAATCGACGACCAGCGCGTGGTTGACGGTCTGGCCCGTCAGCGACGTGCCTCCGCCCCGCGGCAGCAGCGCCACCCTGTGCCTGGCGGCCACCTCGACCACGGCGTGGACGTCCTCCCGCCGGCGCGGGATGACCACGCCCACCGGCTCCACCTGGTACATGGACGCGTCGGTGGAGTAGAGGAGCCGCGAGGCGGGATCGAAGCGGACGTCGCCGGTGACGACCTTGCGGAGTTCGTGCTCGAGCGGGGTCACCGGCTTATTATACTCGCGTGCGACGCCTCGGCCCCGCCGCCCTCCTCACCCTGGTCACCGCCGTCTCGGCCCTCGCCGCGCCCGCCGCGCCCGGCTTCCGGGTGCGGCTCCTCGACTCCACCCGCGTGGTGGACTCGCGCGACCTGATCGGCAAGAAGGTGCTGGTGCTGCGGTTCCAGGCCTCCTACTGCCGGGCCTGCGTGGCGGAGTCACCCGCGTTCGGACGGGTCGTGGAGCGCTACCGCGGCCGTGGCGTCGAGTTCCTGGCCCTGCACGTCCAGGACAGCGTGGCCGACGCGCGCCGGTTCGTGCGGGCCCAGAAGGCCCCCTACCCGGTGGCGCTCGACCCCAAGCTCACCATCGGCAACCGCTTCGGCTTCAAGGGCACGCCCTACACGGTGGTGATCGACCGCAAGGGGGAGATGGTGGCGCGCCTGCACGGCCGGTCGGCGGTGAGCCGCCTGCCCCGGATCCTGGACGAGCTGCTGCGGGCGGAGCCGCGCACGGGGTGACATGCTGTCGTCGATGCGCCCTTCGGCGCTCACGATCCGCCAGAAGCTGGTGTTCCTCGCCCTGGGCATCGTCGTGGTGGTCTCGTTCGGCTTCACCGTCCTGCAGCTCTCCCTCTCGCGCCGCTGGGTCGAGGAGGACCTGCGCGAGCGGGCGGTGAGCTTCGCCCGCGAGGTGGCCGCCACCATCGGCGACCATCGCGAGCTGGAGAGCGGCGTCCTGCTCCGCCGCCAGATCCAGCTCATCCTGGACGCCCGCCAGAACGTGCACCAGCTCGACATCCTGGCGTTCGCGCCCGGCGGGGCGCGGGTGGTGGCCACCAGCCACCCCGGCAGCCGCCTGCCCTTCAGCCGCCGCGACGCCGACCAGGTGCGCCGGGGCCGGGTGCTCTCCCGCCTGGTGACCGGCGACCAGACCCGCTACTGGGAGGTCATGGCCCCCGTCGTCATCGAGGACGCCATCGCCGGCGCGGTCGCCGCCAGGTTCTCCCTGGACCGGGCGGACGCCCTGGCCGCGCGGGTCCGCCGGTGGGCTTTCGTCCTCACCGCGGCGTCGGTGGTGGTCATGGGGCTGCTCATGGGCCTGGCGGTCCAGGTGGTGGTGAACCGGCCGCTGACCCGCTTCATGGAGGCCATCCGGCGGGTCCGCGCCGGCGACCCCGCGGCGCCGGTCCACGTGGTCTCGCACGACGAGTTCGGGGTGCTGGCCGGCCACTTCAACGCGATGATGGCGCGCCTGGCGGCCTTCAGCGAGGAGCTCAAGGCGCGCGTGGCGGAGGCCACCCGGGAGCTGGAGGAGCGCTACCGCGAGGTGGCCCGGCTCAACGAGCAGCTCTTCGCCCTGCAGCGGCGCCTCAGCCAGGCCGAGCGGCTGGCGCTGTCCGGCCGCATCATGGCGGAGGTGGCGCACGAGGTCGGCACCCCCCTGCACTCGGTGGCGGGACACCTGGAGCTGCTGCGGAAGGACATCGACCGGAACGCCGGCCCCGAGGCGCTCGTCCGCCGCCTCGGGATCATCGACACCCAGCTCGCCCGGACCACCGAGATCATCGCTCGCCTCCTGGACCTGCCGCGGCGGCCCCGCCCGGAGCCCGACCTGGTGGACCTGGGGCGCCTGATCGAGGAGACGGTGGACCTGGTCCGCCCGGGGCTGCCTGCCGCCCGCGTCGAGCTCCGCGTCGCCTCGGAGCCACGGCTACCCCCCGTGCGGGGCGACCGCACCCAGCTCCAGCAGGTCGTCCTGAACCTCCTGACGAACGCGCTGGACGCGACCGATCCGGGCGGCCGGGTGGAGGTCGCCGCCCGCGCCCTCGAGTCCACCCGCGAGGTCGAGATCGAGGTGGCCGACACCGGCCGCGGCATCCCCCAGGCCATCCAGAAGGAGATCTTCGAGCCCTTCTTCACCACCAAGCCGCCGGGCCGCGGGACGGGCCTGGGCCTGTCCATCTCGGCCCAGATCGTGCGCGAGCACGGGGGCCGCATCGAGGTCGCCAGCGAGGTGGGCCGGGGGACGAGCTTCCGCGTGATCCTGCCCATCCCGGAGGGACGGGCGTGACGCACCGGGCCGCCCTGCTGGTGGCGGACGACGACCCGGTCGCGCTCGACCTGCTGGTGGAGGTGCTGGCGGGCGAGGGCTACCGGGTCCGCGCGGCGCCCGACGGCGAGACGTGCGTGCGGCTGGCGGAGGCCGAGCCGTTCGAGCTGGCGCTGGTCGATCTCAGGATGCCCGGCGTGGACGGGCTGGCCGTGCTCAAGCGCCTCCACGCCGCCCAGCCCGGCCTGCCGGTGGTGATCCTGACGGCGTTCGCCACCATGGAGACCGCCATCGAGGCCATCCGCGCCGGCGCCTGGGACTACCTGTCGAAGCCCTTCCGGGTGGAGGAGATCAAGCTCGTGGTGCAGCGGGCCCTGGAGGCCCGCCGCCTGCTCCGCGAGAACCGGCAGTTCCGGGCCGAGCTGCGCGAGCGCTACCGCGTCGAGAACCTGGTGGGCCAGTCCCCCCAGATGATCGCCGTCTACAAGCTGGTGGCGCGCGTCGCCGACCTGGACACCACGGTCCTGATCCTCGGCGAGACCGGCACCGGCAAGGAGATGGTGGCGCGGGCCCTCCACTACGCGAGCCCCCGGGCCGAGAGGCCCTTCGTCGTGGTGGACTGCACGGCCCTGCCCGAGACGCTCTTCGAGTCGGAGCTGTTCGGCCACGAGCGCGGCGCCTTCACCGGCGCCCACGCCGCGCGCCGTGGGCTCCTGGAGACCGCCGAGGGGGGCACCTGCCTGCTGGACGAGATCGGGGATCTCAGCCCGGCGCTCCAGGCCAAGCTCCTCCGCCTCCTCCAGGAGCGGGCCATCCGCCGGGTCGGCGGCAACGAGCGCATCCCCGTGGACGTGCGGATCGTGGCCGCCACCCACCGCGACCTCAAGCGGCTCGTGGCCGAGGGCGCGTTCCGCGAGGACCTCTACTACCGCCTGAACGTGGTGACCGTCACCGTGCCACCCCTGCGCGACCGGCGCGAGGACATCCCGCTCCTGGCCCAGCACTTCCTGGAGAAGTGCGCGCGGACCACGGGCAAGGCGGTGCGCGGCTTCGCCCCCGAGGCGCTGGAGCGGCTGCTGGCGTGGCACTGGCCCGGCAACGTGCGGGAGCTCGAGCACGCGGTCGAGCGCGCGGTGGCGCTGGCGGCGTCCGAGCTGATCCTCCCCGACGACCTCCCCGCCGAGATCCGGCCGGCCCTGCGGGAGCCGCGGCTGCCGTCGCCGCTCATGACCCTGGAGGAGGTCAAGCGCTGGTACGTGCGGAAGGTGCTCGAGCACGCCGGCGGCAACAAGGTCCGCGCCGCCGAGATCCTCGGCATCGACCGGCGCACGCTCTACCGCATGCTCGAGCCTCCCGGCGGGGGCGAGGCCCCCGAGCGGTGAGCGCCGCCCGCGCCCTGCTGGCCGCCGCCGTCCTCACCGCCGGCTGCGCCTCCCTGACCCCGGCCCGCCGCGACGACGTCATCCGGCACATCGTGCCCTCGGCGGTGCAGCTTCGCGTGGAGCGCGACGGCGGCGGCCGGGCCTCCGCCTCCGGCGTGGTCCTCGCGTCCGACGCCGCCGCGCAGCGCACCTGGATCCTCACCACCCGCCACACGCTGGGAACCAGACCGCGCCAGGTCCAGGTGACGGGCGCCGGGCGCCGCCGGATCTCCGCGCGGGTGGCGGCCGTGAGCGAGGACGCCGACCTGGCCGTCCTCGAGGTGACCGGGCTCGTCCTGCCGCCGGTCTCGCTCCAGGAGGCGGTCCGCCTGGGCGACGAGGTGTGGGTCGTTGCCTTCCCGTGGGGCCGGCGGCTCACCGTGGTGAGCGGGGTCGTCAGCCAGGTGGCTTCCGAGGACGACCAGGCCGCGCTCGAGGGGCCGGTGCGGATGATCGACGCCTCCGTGAGCTACGGGGCCAGCGGCGGCGGGGTGTTCGAGGCGGGAAGCGGGCGCCTGATCGGGATCGTGGAGGGCTACCGCACGGCACGGGTGGCCCCGCCGGGCAGCGCGGAGCCCGTGCTCGACCTGCCGGTGCCCGGGGAGACCGTCGTCGTCCCCACGCCCGCCATCCTCCGCTTCCTGGCCGCCTCGGGGCTCGGGTCGCTGGTGCGGAGGGAGTGACGGGCACGCCCGTCCGGGCGTGCCCGTCCGCGCGAGGCTGCTACTCCGAGACCGTGATGCCGGTGACGACGTTCTTGCCGTCCCGCTCCTCGAACGAGGCCTTGACCTTCGCCCCTTCCTTCAGGGTGTCCATGCTGACGCCCTCGGCCAGCCAGAGCTTGGTGCCGTCCTCGAGAACGATCATCCGGTCGGAGGAGTCCAGCGACTGGATCTTCCCCTCGACCTCCCCGGCCCAGGCGCCGGCCACGCCGAGCGTCAGGAGCAGCGCGAGCGCGATACCCAACGTCTTCCTCATGTCGTCCTTCCTCCCATGGGATGCAGTGAACTGCGGCTTCCCCGTAGAGCAACGAGGATGCCAGGGCGGGAGGCGCCTGGCGGCGGGCACTTCTGCGCCGTGGCCGCCGGCCGGGGAAGCGCGACTGTGGCGAGCTTGCGTCCGGGGTGAGGCGTTCCTGCGCCCGGAGCGCGGCGACCCCCGGGTCAGGGCCGGGGCCACGCCGCCGTGACCAGCAGCGCGACCGCCGCGAGGGTCATGACGGCCGTCGCCGTCCAGCCCAGGACGTTCAACCACCGCGTGTTGACGTGCTCGCCCATGATCCGGCGGTCGTTCCCCACGACCATCACGAGGACGAGCAGCGGCGGCGCGAGCACGCCGTTGATCACCGCCGACAGGAACAGCATCCGGATGGGATTGATGTCGAGGAGGTCCAGCAGCACGCCGCCGCCGACGGCGCCGGCCAGCACCAGGTAGAAGCGGCGCGCCTGCCGGGGGCGGAGGTCGAGGCCCGAGCGCCAGCCGAACAGCTCCGCCACCGCGTACGAGGCGGACCCGGCCAGGACCGGCACGGCCAGGAATCCCGTGCCGATGATCCCAGCGGCGTACAGCACGGAGGCCGCCTCGCCGGCCAGTGGCCGGAGCGCCTCGGCGGCCTGGCGGCCGGTCTCGATCCGCGTGATCCCGGCGCGGTGGAGCGTCGCGGCGGTGGTGAGCACGATGAAGTAGAAGACCAGGTTGGACACGCAGATCCCGGTGGTGACGTCGATGCGGGCGTCCCGCAGGTCGTGCGCGGTGGCGCCGCGCCGCTGCTGCGCCGTGCGGCGGCCGCGGGCGCGCTCCTCCTCGACCTCCTGGGACGCCTGCCAGAAGAACAGGTAGGGCGAGATCGTCGTCCCGAGGATCCCCACCAGCGTCGCCACCACGGCGGGATCGCCGTCGAGGCGCGGCACCAGCGTGCCCGGCAGCGCGGCAGCCCAGTCGGGGCGGGCCAGGAACGCCGCGACCACGTAGGCGCCGAGCACCGCGGTGAGCCACTTCAGGGTGCGGGCGAAGGTCGCGTAGCTGGTCCAGACGGTGCCGGCCAGAGCCCCGATCCCGAAGACCGGCACGAAGGCCAGGGAGGGAAGGCCCGTCAGCAGCTCCGCGGCGTCGGCCATGCCGCCGAGGTCGGCACTGATGTTGAAGACGTTGGCCGCCAGCAGGAGGATGCAGGCCCCGTAGAGGAAGGGCCGCGGGTAGCGGCGCCGGACGGCCCCGGCAAGGCCCCGGCCGCTGACGAGGCCGATGCGCGCGCAGGTGAGCTGGACCGCCAGCGTGAGCGGGAACGTGACCACCGCCGTCCACAGC
Source organism: Candidatus Rokuibacteriota bacterium (assembly GCA_037443505.1). Classification (GTDB taxonomy): domain Bacteria; phylum Methylomirabilota; class Methylomirabilia; order Rokubacteriales; family CSP1-6; genus JBBIOF01. The sequence continues at coordinate 1,551 of JBBIOF010000056.1, read as the reverse complement.
ATGGCGTAGCCCAGGGACGCCCCCGCCACCGAGTAGGTCGCGATGCCGCCCGGGTCATCGTCCGCGGCGCCGGTGACCAGGCCCGGGCCGAGCAGGCGGAAGTAGCGGACGATCGGGTTGTGGCTGTGCCGGTCCTGCCCGGTCGCCATGCCGCCTCAGGGCCTGAGCAGCACCTTGATGGCGCGGTCCTCCTTGCGGTCGAAGATCGCGTAGCCGCGCGGCCCCTCGGCGAGCGCCATGGTGTGGGACACGATCCGGGCGGGCTTCAGCTTGCCCAGGCGGACCAGCGGCATCAGGGGCACGATGTAGTTCCGGGCGTTGCAGATGCCCATCCGGAGGGTCAGGTCCTTGAAGAACGCCTCCCGGGCCGGGAAGCTCAGCGAGGCCTCGACGTACACGCCGACCGACGACACCGTGCCGCCGGGACGCACCGCCTGGATCGCCTGCGCGAACGCGGTCTCGTGGCCCACGCACTCCAGCACGACGTCCGGGCCGCGGCCCCCGGTGAGTGCCTGGAGCCGTTCCGCGGGATCGCCGGCGTCGAGGCGCACGGGCTCGGCACCGAAGTCGCCCGCGAGCGCCAGGCGGTCGGCCACCCGGTCCACCGCGTACACGCGCGCGGGCCCGAAGAGCTGCGCGCACTGCACCGCCAGGAGCCCCACCGGGCCCGCGCCGAAGACGGCCACGTGGTCGCCGGGACGGATGCCGCCGCTCTCCGCGCAGAAGAAGGCCGTGGAGAGGATGTCGCCCAGGAACAGGGCGTCCTCGTCCAGCATGTCCGCCGGCACCGGCTCGCACAGGTGATCGGCGAAGGGCACCCGGATCCGCTCGGCCTGCCCTCCCGGGAAGACGTGGCCGAACCGGCCGCCGAACACGGCCCGCCCCGTGGTGCTGCACTGCGTGGGCAGGCGCCGCTGGCACCACTCGCAGCGGCCGCACGACACCGAGAAGGGCGCCACGACGCGGTCGCCGGGCCGTACCCGCGCCACCGCGGGCCCGACCTCCTCCACCACCCCCATGAACTCGTGGCCCATGACGGCGCCCTCCTGGACCAGCGCGCCGCCCCGGCCGTGGTACTGGTGCAGGTCGGAGCCGCACACGGCGCTGGTGGTGATCCGCACCACCGCGTCGGCCGCGTCGACCACCTTCGGGTCCGGCACGTCCTCGACCCGCACGTCACCCACCCCGTGGAACGTGATCGCCTTCATGGTCGCTCCCTCCGGAGGCGCGTCTCGTAGAGGACCAGCGCGGCGGCGCCGCGCACGGTGAGGCGCTTGTCGCCCGGGACGATCCTGAGCCGCGTGGCGGCCACGGCCGCCGGGAAGGCGTGCTCTCGCGCCGCCGCCCGCAGGCGGTCCTCCAGCCGGGCGTACGCGGCAGCCACGCCCCCGGTGACGACGACGACCTCGGGATTCAGCCCGTTGACGACGGTCGCGATGGCCGCCCCCATCGCCCGGCACGCCTCCTCGACGATCTCCGCCGCCGCGGCGTCGCCCTCCTCGGCGGCCCGGAAGACCAGCGGCGCGGTGATCGCGGGGACATCGCCCCCGG
>JBBIOF010000055.1:0-10236 GCA_037443505.1 Candidatus Rokuibacteriota bacterium | reverse complement strand
GGGTTGGCGTTCTGACATGACCGTCGTCAACTTAATTCACGAGAGTCATTAGCCGTGGAGCCCTTCCGCACGCTCACCGCCGTGGCCGCGCCCATCGACCTGCCCGACGTGGACACCGACCGCATCATCCCCGCCCGGCTCCTCCGCACGCCGCGGGGTGCGCCCGGCTACGACCGCTTCCTCTTCCACGACCTCCGGTTCGCGGACGACGGAGCCCCGTGCACCGACTTCGTCCTCAACCAGGCGCCCTACCGGGAGGCGCGGATCCTGGTCACCGCGGAGAACTTCGGCTGCGGCTCCTCGCGGGAGATGGCGGTGTGGGCGCTCGAGGCGTACGGCATCCGGGCGGTGATCGCGCCCAGCCTGGGCGACATCTTCCGCCAGAACTGCCTCACCAACGGGCTGCTTCCCGTGATCCTGCCCGGCGAGGCCGTGGCCGAGCTCCGCCGCCGCCTCCACGAGCGGCCGGGGGCCGCCGTCACGGTGGACCTCGAGGCGCAGACGGTGACGGGGCCCGACGGCTGGCGCCACCGCTTCGAGATCGATCCCTTCCAGAAGGAGAAGCTCCTCTCCGGCCGCGACGAGATCGCGTTCACGCTGGGCCTGGAGGCCGCCATCGGCGCCTTCGAGGACCGGCAGCGGCGCGAGCGGCCGTGGGTGCTCCCGCCGCCCACGCCCTGAGCCGCGCCGCCGGGCGGGCCGGTCCGGGCGCGACCTGTGGTACCCTGTCGCCCGCTTCGTTCACGCATCGCCGGGGGAGATCCATGGATCTGGTGTCGGAGCGGCTGAGCATCGAGGACTACGACGAGGCGGTGGAGCTGTTCTACGAGCGCCACTGGACCGACGGGCTGCCGGTCGTGCTGCCCACGCCCCGCCGGGTGGCGGCCATGATCGAGCACGCGGGCCGCGACCCCGCGGAGAGCCTGGGGCCGGTGCCGCCGAAGGGCGGAGAGGCGACCGTCGAGAAGCTGGCCATCAACGCCGTCATGGGCGGCTGCCTGCCCGCGCACTTCCCGGTGGTGCTGGCCGCCATGGAGGCGATGCTCGACCCCGCGCACAACCTCAACGGCGTGCTGCAGACCACGCACATGTGCGTGTCGCTGGTCATCGTCAACGGCCCCATCGCGCGGGAGCTGGGCTTCAACTCCCGCGACGGCGTGTTCGGCAACGGCTACCGGGCCAACGCCGCGGTGGGCCGGGCCGTGCGGCTGGCCTGCTGGAACCTGGGCGGGGCGTTCCCGTGGGACACCGACCGGTCCACGCTCTCGCACCCTGCCGAGTACGCCTTCTGCATCGCCGAGGAGGAGGCGGACAACCCGTGGCCGCCGCTGCACGTGGAGCGGGGGTGCCCGCCCGGCTCGGACGCCGTCACCGTCTTCGCCTGCGAGGGCCCGCACAGCGTCTTCTGCTACGGCACGCCGGAGGAGATGCTGCACGTGCTGACCGACTCCCTCTGCGCCCTGGGCAACAACAACGTCCACGTCCTGGGGCAGACGCTGGTGGTGCTCAACCCGCTCAACGCCGAGGAGTTCGCCCGGCGGGGCTGGTCGAAGGACGACGTCCGCCGGTACCTCTGGGAGCACGCGCGGCGCCGGGTGGCCGACGTGCGCGCGTGCGGCGCCATCCACGAGCAGTTTCGCAAGATGGAGCGCGACGCCGGCCGCTACCCGCTGCGCTACGACCTGGACAACCCCACCACGCGGGTGCCGGTGACGGCGCGGCCCGAGGACATCCACATCGTCGTGGCGGGCGGCCGCTCGTACTTCGCCGCCGTGCTGCCCGGCTGGGGCGGGTTCGGCGGCTTCGCCGTGACGCGCCCCGTCCGCCGCTGAGAGGAGCCGCCCATGGAGATCCTGAGCCCCGTCTGGCCCTCGGGGGGCGCCGTCCGCCCGCCCAAGCGGCGCCCCCACACCCTCGCGGGCGCGCGCATCGCCCTGGTGGACGACAACCTGGACGTCCCCTTCACCACGCGCCTGGAGGAGCTGCTGCAGGAGCGCTACGGCGCCGGCGTGCGGCGGCTGGTCAAGCCGTCGGGCACGGCGCCCTCGCCCCGCGAGCTGATCGACGAGGCCGCCGGGTGCGACGCCGCAGTGGTCGGCATCGGCCTCTGAGGGTCCTGCACGTCGGGCAGTGTGCTCGACGCCGCGGCCCTGGAGCGGAGGGGCCTCCACACGGTGACGATCGTCTGGGACAACTTCGAGACCGCCGCCCGGACCCAGGCCCGGCTGCAGGAGATCCCGGACCTGGAGCTCGTCGTGGTGCCCCACCGCCGGGGCGGCGAGACCGCGGACGACCAGCGGCGCAAGGCGGAGGCCGCGCTGGTGGTGGTCGCCGGCAAGCTGGTCCAACCCATCTGAGCGGAGGACGCGCATGAGAACCGTGACCTGGAGGACGCTGGCGCTGGCGGCGGCACTGGTGGTGGCCGGGGCCCTGGCGGGGCCGCCGGCGGCGGGCGCGCAGGCGAAGGTCGTGTGGAACCTGCCGCACGTGGCGGCGCCCAGCTACTACCACGTCGTGAACTACACGGCCTGGGCGAAGTACCTGTACGAGAAGTCCGGAGGGCGCTTCGAGATCCGCGTGCACCCCGCGTCGTCCATGTACCCGCAGCCGGAGCTCATCCCGGCCGTGGTGGACGGGCGGGCGGAGGTGGCGCCCATCATCGCCTCGTACCTGACCGACATCCTGCTGGAGCTCGGGCCCCTGGAGCTGCCCTTCATGACCGGCAGCGTGCAGGAGCACCGGGCGGCCGCCAGCAAGCTCCGGCCGTTCTACGAGGAGATGCTGGAGCGGAAGGGCCTCAAGCTCCTGGGGATCCACGCCTGGCCCTCCCAGCAGCTCTTCTCCCACGCGCCCATCCGGACCGTGGCGGACTGGAAGGGCAAGAAGATCCGCGTCTACGGGGCCGACTCGGCCAACGTGGCGCGCCTGCTGGGCGCCGCGCCGGTGAACATCGCCTTCGGCGAGGTGTACACGGCCCTGGAGAAGAAGACCGTGGACGCCGCGATGACGTCGGCCACCAACGCCGAGCCCATGAAGTTCTTCGAGGTGACCAAGCACCTCGACTACTGGTTCCTGGCCGGGGCCGCCACCGAGTGGCTGGTGATGAACCGGAAGGCCTACGAGAAGCTGCCCGCGGACCTGCAGAAGCTCCTGGTGGACTCGGTGAAGGACTTCGGCCTCGAGGAGCGGGAGTGGAACGACGCCATCGCGTGGGAGGAGCGAACGCGCAAGCGCCTGCCGGAGCTCGGCATGACCATCGTCGATCCGCCCCGGGAGGAGATCGAGAAGGCCCGCAAGCTGGCGCGCGGGGCGTGGGAGATCTGGCTGAAGCGGACGGGCGCGGACGGCAAGCGCGGCCTGGACCTGGCGCTGAAGGCGCTGGGGCGGTAGGCGCGCGGTGATCGGCAGGGCGTCGAAGGCGGCCTCGCTCCTGGGCGGGCTGGCCACGCTGGCCATCATGGGCCTGATCGCCTTCGACGTCCTGATGCGCTACTTCCTCGACCGGCCGCAGCTCTTCGTGGACGAGCTGGCGAGCTTCCTGCAAGTGCTGGTCATCTTCGGGGGGCTCGCCGAGACGTTCCGCTCGGGCGGCCACGTCCGGGTGGACCTGGTCACGGCCCGGCTCTCCGGCGCGGCCCGCGCCCGCCTGCGGGCAGCCACGCTCGCCCTGGGGCTGGCGCTCCTGCTGGTGGTGGCGTGGACCACCGCCGAGTCGGCCCTGACCGCGTACCGCTACGGGCGCGTCTCCGCCGTCATGCTGTACCCCATCTGGATCCCGATGCTGCTGATTCCCGCAGGCCTGGCGCTCATGGCGCTGGCCATGCTCGCCAGCCTCGTGCGCCAGGTCCGCGCGGTCGCCGGCCCCGCCGGGGGCCGCGACGAGGTGCCGCCGGAGCCTGACTCCCGGTGAGCGAGGGGCTCCTCGGCGGCCTGCTGCTGGCCCTCATGTTCGGCCTGCTGGCGGCCGGGCTGGAGGTGGCCCTGGCCCTGGGCGCCGTGGGCGTCCTGGGACTGCTCTACCTGAAGGGCTGGACGGTGGGGCTGGGCGTGGTGGGCTCCATCGCCTGGTCCAGCGCCACGTCGTTCTCCTTCGTGGCGGTGCCGCTCTTCGTCTTCATGAGCGGGATCCTGCTCCACTCGGGGATCGGCCGGGGCCTCTACACCGCGGTGGCCCGGTGGGTGGCATTCCTGCCGGGCGGCCTGGCCATCGCCAGCGTCTTCTCGTGTGCCATCTTCGCCGCGGTCTCCGGCTCGAGCGTCGCGACCACGGCCACCATCGGGATGATCGCGGTCCCCGAGATGGAGCGCCGCGGCTACTCGCGCCCGCTGATCTGCGGGGCCATGGCCGCGGGCGGCACGCTCGGGATCCTGATCCCGCCGTCGATCCCCATGATCGTCTACGGCGTGATGACCGAGACGTCCATCGGCCACCTCTACATGGCGGGCGTGGTCCCCGGGCTCGTCCTGGCCGTCCTGTTCGCCGGCTTCATCGTGGCGTACGCGCTGCTCCGGCCCGAGGCCATGCCGCGGGCGCCGGAGGACCAGGCCACCCTCCTGGAGAAGCTCCGCGGTCTGGGCGAGGTGGGGCCGGTGGCGCTCCTGATCGTCGTGGTCCTCGGCTCCATGTACCTGGGCGTCGTGACGCCCACGGAGGCCGCGGCCCTCGGCGCGGCCGTGAGCCTGGCGCTGGCCCTCCTGGCCCGTCGCCTCACGTGGAGCGCGCTGGGCCGGGCCTTCCACGAGACCGTGCGGACGACGTCGATGATCATGCTCATCATCGTCTTCGCCTCCGTCTTCTCCCACGTCTTCGCGCTGCTGGGGGCGCCCCGGGCGCTGTTCGGCGTCGTCCAGGGCCTGCACCTGCCGGCGTGGGCCTTCTTCGCCGCGGTGTTCGCCTTCCTCCTGCTGGTGGCCTACGCCCTGGAAGAGCTGTCGGTGATGATCATCATCCTGCCCATCCTCTTCCCGCTCATCACGGGCCTCGGCTTCGACCCCGTCTGGTTCGGCATCGTCATGGTGGTGTGGCTGGAGATCGGCTTCATCACCCCGCCGGTGGGCCTGAACCTGTTCGTCATCCAGGGCATGATGCGGCGCGCCACGTCGCGGGACATCACGCTGGGCACCACGCCCTTCGTGGCGCTCCTGGTCGTGCTGGTGGTGCTGCTCTTCTTCTTCCCCGACCTGGCGCTCTGGCTGCCCCGGCGGATGGCTCCCCGCTGACGGAGCCCGACGCGCGGCGCCGGCCCGCGCGGGCCCCGGGACCGGCCCTTCCGGGCCGCGTTGACGGGGCCGGGACCCCCGCGTAATATCCTGGGGCTTGCTGGCCCCGACCGAGAAGACGGATCCCGGCCCCCCGGGACCGCACCGAGTCCGACGGCTTCGAATCCAGGAGGAGGAGACGCCCATGGCGGACGAACGGGTCAGTCGACGCGCATTCCTCACGACCACCGCCGCCGGGACGCTGGCGACCGGGCTGGGAGCCGGCGTCGCGGTCCCGGGGCGGGCCCACGCGGCCAGGAAGAGGCTCCGCATCCTGCAGTGGGTGCACTTCGTCCCCGCCTACGACGAGTGGTTCAACAAGAAGTACGCCGTGGAGTGGGGCCAGAAGAACGACACCGAGGTCGTCGTGGACAACATCGGCATCGCCGGCATCAACGCCCGCGCGGCCGCCGAGGTGTCGGCGCAGAAGGGCCACGACCTGTTCCTGTTCAACTGGCCGCCGCCCTCCTTCGAGGAGCAGACGGTGGACATGAAGGACGTCTACCAGGAGCTGGAGCGCAAGTTCGGCAAGCCCATCGACCTGGCGGTCAAGAGCACCTACAACCCGAAGACGAAGAAGTACTACGCCTTCTCGCCGTCCTTCACGCCCGACCCGGTGAACTACCGCCAGGACCTGTTCGCGCAGGTCGGGCTCCCGGCCGGGCCGAAGACGTGGGACGAGGTGCGCGTCAAGGGGGGCGAGGTCAAGCGGAAGACCGGCCACCCGGTGGGCATCGGGCTGGCCAACGAGATCGACACCGGCATGGCCATGCGCACCATCATGTACTCGTTCGGCGCCCACGAGCAGGACGAGGCCGGCAGCCTGGTCCTGAACTCCCGGCAGACGCTGGAGGCGATCAGGTTCGTCAAGGCGCTGTTCCAGGAGGCCATGACGCCCGAGGTGTTCACCTGGGACGCCTCGTCCAACAACCGGGCCATGATCGCCGGCAAGGTCTCGCTCGCTCTCAACGCCATCTCCATCACGCGGACCGCGGAGAAGGACGACCCCGAGATCTCGAAGAAGATCCAGCTGACCAAGGCGCTCCGCGGGCCCGTCCGGGCCATCGGGCTCGAGCACGTGATGCAGTGCTACGTCGTCTGGAAGTTCGCCGAGAACATCGAGGGCGCGAAGAAGTTCCTCGTGGACTACACCAGCGACTTCCGGCAGGCCTTCGTCGCGGGCGAGTTCTACGACTTCCCGTGCTTCCAGAAGACGGTGCCCGACCTCACCCGGCTGATCGCGAGCGACGCCAAGGCGCACCCGCCCGACAAGTACCGGGTCCTGGAGGACGTGCTGAACTGGGCGACCAACGTGGGGTACCCGGGGTACGCGAACGCCGCCATCGACGAGATCTTCGGCACGTGGGTGCTCAACGTCATGTTCGCCAAGGCGGCCAGCGGGGCGGCGACGCCGGAGGAAGCGCTCCGGGAGGCGGACGCGGCCTGCAAGCGGATCTTCGCGAAGTGGAAGGAGAAGGGGCTCGTGTAGCCCCGGACGCGGACGGCCTGCCGGCGGGAGGCCCCGCGCACCGTGGGGCCTCCCGCCGGGTCGCGCGACGATCGGCGGCGGGTCGCCGGGGGCGAGATGGCCACGGTCGAGACGAGAGAGATCCGGAAGCACTTCGGCGACGTGCACGCCGTGGACGGCGTCGACCTCTCGACGAAGGAGGGGGAGTTCCTCGTGCTGCTGGGGCCCTCCGGCTGCGGGAAGACCACCCTGCTCCGCATGGTGGCCGGGCTGGAGCGCCCGACGGCGGGCGAGATCCTGATCGGCGGGCAGGTGGTCAACGAGCTGCCGCCGCGCGCCCGGGGCGTCGCGATGGTCTTCCAGAGCTACGCGCTCTACCCCCACATGAGCGTGTTCAACAACATCGCCTTTCCGCTCCGGGCCCAGGGCCTGCCCCGAGCGTCCATCCAGCGCAAGGTCGAGTGGGCCGCCTCGCTGTTCGGCATCGAGGCGCTCCTGCACCGCAAGCCCCGGGAGCTGTCCGGCGGCGAGCGGCAGCGCGTGGCCCTGGCCCGCGCGGTGGTCCGGGAGCCCCGGGTCTTCCTGCTCGACGAGCCCCTCTCCAACCTCGACGCCAAGCTCCGCGCGTCGGCGCGGGACGAGCTGCAGCAGTTCCAGCGGCGGATCGGGACCACCACCATCTACGTCACCCACGACCAGATCGAGGCGATGGGCCTGGGCGACCGCATCGCGGTGATGCAGGGGGGCAGGGTCCGCCAGATCGGGACGCCGTCGGAGGTCTACGACGAGCCGGCGGACACCTTCGTGGCCGGCTTCCTGGGCTCGCCCCCCATGAACCTGGTGGAGGCCGCGGACGCGCTGGTGGGCTTCCGTCCCGAGCACTTCCTGCCCCGCGGGGCCCACGGCGACGCCCCGGACCTGGTCGCGCTGCCGTTCCGGGTCACCCGCGTCGAGTACCTGGGCGCCGATCGCCTCCTCTACGGTGTCCTGGAGGGCCGGTTCGAGGGCGCCCGGGTGGTCGCCAGGCTCCCCTCCACGCTCTCGGTGGCCGTCGCGGCCGGCGCGACGCACGACTTCGCCGTGCGGGGGAGGGACCTCAGGTTCTTCGACCGGCGGACGGGGCTCCGGACGGCGCCCCGGGGGCTGTGAGGGGGATGCGCGGGCGGGGGCGGCGCGGCCCGCTCGCCGCCGGCGGGCGGGGCGGCCTCGGGTTCCTCCTCGACCGGCCCGAGTGGCTGGGGCCGCTCATGATCGGCCCCGCGGTCCTCTACATCGTGCTGGTCGTGGGCGTGCCCTTCGTGCTCGCCCTCTACTACAGCGTCAGCGACATCAGCATGGGCAGCCGCACGCTGGGCTTCGTCGGCCTCCGGAACTTCGCCAGCGTGGTCCAGACCACCAAGTTCCAGACGTCGCTCCGGAACACCTTCGTCTTCGCCGTCGCGTCGCAGGTCCTCGTCATGGTCCTGGGCACGGGGCTGGCCCTGGCCCTGATGAGGGACTTCCGGGGCAAGTGGCTCGTCCGGCTCCTCATCCTGCTCCCCTGGGTCGCGCCCATCTCCCTGGGGACGATCGGGTGGCTGTGGATCCTGGACTCCACGTACAGCGTCGTCAACTGGACCCTGGAGGCGCTCGGCCTCATCGGTCCCGACGGCTGGTTCATGTGGCTCGGCGTCCCGCACCTGGCCATGGGCTCCGTCATCGCCGTCCACGTCTGGCGGATCCTGCCGCTGGCCACGGTGATCCTGCTGGCGGGGCTCACCTCCATTCCCCAGGACATCCACGACGCCGCCCAGGTGGACGGCGCCGGCGCCTGGCGGCACCTGTTCCAGGTCACGCTGCCGCTGATCCGCCCCATCATGCTGGTGGCCGGGCTGTTCGGCCTGGTCTTCGCCTTCACCGACATGGTCGTGATCTTCGTGCTCACGCGCGGCGGGCCCTACGACACCACCCAGGTGCTGGCCAGCCTCGCCTTCTTCACCGGCATCCAGGGGGGCGACCTCGCCGAGGGCGCGGCGGTGGCGCTGTTCCTCTTCCCGCTCCTGGCGGCGGTGGCCGTGGTCTTCCTGCGCGTCGCCCGCCGCACCGAGGTGGTCTGATGGCCGCGCTGCCCCGGTGGGTGCCGCGCCTGGGCCACCGGGGCGTGCTGGCGGCGTTCACCGCCTTCACGGCGTTCCCCTTCTACTGGATGCTCATCACTGCCTTCAAGCGGACCAGCGACCTGCTCAAGCGCGGCAACAACCCCTTCGTCTTCAACGAGCCGCCCACCCTGGAGAACCTGCGGGTCCTGTTCCAGGACACGCTGTTCCTCCGCTGGGTGGGCAACACGCTGGTCGTGGGCCTGCTGGTGGTGGTCATCACCCTGCTCCTGGCCCTGCCGGCCGGCTACGCGCTGGCCCGGCTCACGGGGCGGTGGGGCGAGCAGCTCGCCATCGCGATCTTCCTCACGTACCTGGTGCCGCCCACCCTGCTGTTCATTCCCATGTCCCGCGTCATCGCCGACCTGGGGCTCCAGGATTCGCTGTGGTCCCTGGTGCTCGTCTACCCCTCGTTCACCGTGCCCTTCTGCACCTGGCTGCTGATGGGCTTCTTCAAGGCCATCCCCCGCGACCTGGAGGAGGCCGCCATGATCGACGGCCACAGCCGGTTCGGCGCCTTCGCGAAGGTGGTCGTCCCGATCTCGGTGGCCGGCGTCCTCACCGTCGTCATCTTCACCTTCACGCTGGTGACGCAGGAGTTCGTCTACGCGCTCACGTTCATCACGGCGGCCCGCAACTACACGGTGAGCGTCGGGGTCCCCACCTTCCTCGTCCACGGCGACGTGTACTTCTGGGGGTCGCTCATGGCCGGCTGCTTCATCTCCAGCGTGCCCATCGCCATCGTGTACAACCTGTTCGCGGACCGGTTCATCGCCGGGTTCACCGTCGGCGCCGTCAGGTGACGGGCGGGCGCCAGGCCCGTCACTCCACCACGAAGGGGATGGTGACGCGGCCCAGGACCTCGCCCGTGCGGGCGTCCGCCAGGCGGGCGGTGAAGTCCACGCGGCCGGCGTCCCGCCGGACGCGCTCGAAGTAGACGAAGCCCGAGACCCGGCCGCGCGGCTCCACGGTGCCCTCCGGCAGCGCCAGCTGCACCATGTCGCCCGTGGGCAGGTCCACCCGGAGGAAGCCCGGGCCGTAGAGGGGGTCGTACCAGAACGGGTCGTGCCAGAAGGGATCGTAGAGGTACACGGGGCGGCCGCGGTGGAAGCCCAGCAGGCGGGGCGCCAGGGCGAGGCGCGGAAAGGCGTAGGCGGGGGCCGGCTCCGACACGGTGCCCTCGATCTCGAAGGGCGCCAGCGCCGCGAAGCGGCGGCCCCCGGCCCCCACGAGGCCGAAGTCGTCGTAGCGGACGCGCAGCGTGTGGTCGCTCCCGTTCTCGATGGTCACCAGCACGGGCGTCACCACACCCTCGAGCCCCGCCGGCCTGGCCCGCCAGGCCCCCGCGCGGGCCACGACGCGCACCTCCGCCTC
>JBBIOF010000054.1:0-10290 GCA_037443505.1 Candidatus Rokuibacteriota bacterium | reverse complement strand
ACCTCGGCGAGCACCGCGCGCGCCCGGGCCTCCGCCTCCCGCGGGGCCGGGTGGCGGGCCAGGGCCCCCACGGTCACGTTGCGGAGCACGGTCAGCCGCGCGAAGGGCCGGACGATCTGGAACGTGCGGGCGATGCCGAGCGCGTTGATCCGGTGGGGCGCCAGGCCGCGGAGCGAGCGGCCGCGGAAGCGCACGTCGCCCCGGTCCGGGGCCAGGAAGCCCGACAGCATCCCGAAGACGGTGGTCTTGCCCGCGCCGTTGGGGCCGATGAGGCCGACGATCTCGCCCTCGCCCACGGCGAAGGAGAGGTCGCGCACCGCCTCGAGGCCGCCGAAGCGCTTGGAGAGGCCCTCGACCTCCAGGAGCGGGGCGGTCACCGCGGCCCCGTCACGCGCCGCCGGCGCCCGAGCCGCCGCTCGAGGAAGGGGTACGCGCCCTGGGGCAGGAAGAGGACCACGACCACCAGGAGCACGCCGTAGGCCACCAGGTGCGCCCCGCTCCAGCCGCCGCGGGCGAGCCACGCGCGGGTCAGCTCGGCCAGGGGCGTGAGGATGAAGGAGCCCAGGACCGGCCCCAGCGCCGTGCCGGCGCCGCCCACGATGGGGCGCAGGATGATCTCGATGGAGAGCGGGATGCCGAAGGCGGAGCCGGGCTGCAGGGAGAACAGGTAGAAGGCGTAGAAGGTGCCGCCCACGCCCGTGAGGAAGGACGAGAGCACCATGGCCAGCATCTTGTACCGGAAGGTGTCCACGCCCAGCGCCTCGCAGGAGGTCTCGTCCTCGCGGATGGCCGTGAGGTACATGCCGAAGCGCCGTCGCTCCACCAGGGCGGCCAGGCCCGTGGCGGCCAGCATCAGGCCCAGGGCCACGTAGTAGTAGGCGCGGTTGTCCGTGAACTGGAACTGGGCGGGGTCGCCGGTGAAGGTGATGTAGAGCCCCAGGGCGCCGCCGATGGCCTCCGTGTTCAGCGCGACGATCCGGCAGACCTCCGCGAAGGCCACGGTGAGCAGCACGAAGTAGAAGCCGCGGAGCCCGAAGCGGAAGCCCAGGAAGCCGATGACGGCGCCCAGGACGGCCGCCAGCGCCCCGCCCACGAACATCCCCACCCAGGGCGTGAGCCCGGCCTCCAGGGCCAGCATGGCCGACGTGTAGGCGCCGATGCCGACGAAGGCGGCATGCCCCGCGGACAGCTGTCCCGCGTACCCGCCCACGAAGTTCCAGGCCTGGCCCAGGTACGCGTAGAAGAAGATGAGGATGAACACGGTGATGGCGTAGGAGCCCAGCACCGCGGGCAGCGCCAGCAGGACGGCCACACCCCCCAGGACGGCCCAGCGCACCGCGCGTCAGGCCGCCCGGGCGCCGAAGAGGCCGGCGGGGCGGAAGAGCAGGATGAGGATCAGCACGGAGAAGCTCACCAGCTCCTTGAGGGAGGGCGACAGGAACACCGCGCCCAGCGACTCGGCCAGCGACACGAGCAGCCCGCCCACGAAGGCGCCCAGGAGGCTGCCCATGCCGCCGATGATGACGATGTTGAAGGAGGTGACCGAGGCCGACAGCCCGAAGGAGGGCTGGAACGGCAGGAAGGGGGAGACCAGGGCGCCGGCGGCGCCCACGCACGCGGCCCCCACGCCGAAGGCGACCATGTGGATGCGGCGCACGTCCGCGCCGATGACCAGGGCCCCGTAGGCGTTGTCGGCCGCCGCCCGGATGGTCTGGCCCAGGTCGGTGCGGGCCAGGAACAGGTAGAGGGCGAGGGTCAGGGCGACGGCGACCAGGAAGGCGATGAGCCGCGCCACGTCCACGAACAGCGGCCCCACCCACACGGTGGCCAGGGTCAGCGGCGAGCGCACCCGCTGGGGCTCCGGCCCGAAGGCGACCAGCGCGCCGTTCTCCAGGACCAGCGCCACCCCCAGCATGAGGAGGATCTGCATCTCGTGGGGAGCGTCCAGGATGCGCTCGACCAGCCCCCGCTGCACCACCAGGCCCACCACGAACAGCGCGGCCGCGCAGAGGACGAAGCCCAGGTAGGGGTCGATCCCGGCCCGCCCGGCCAGCAGCCAGGCGAGGTACATCCCCCAGACCATCATGTCGCCGTGCGCGAAGTTGACCACGCGCATGACGCCGAAGATCAGGGTGAGGCCGATGGCCATGAGGCTGTACACGCCTCCCACGAGGAGGCCGTTGAGCAGCCCCTGGCCGACCAGGACCGCGTCGGTCAGCGCCTGGGCCTCGGGAAGACGAGCTTCTCCTGGGCCGCGTCCTTCGGCCAGATCACCAGGGGCTTCTGGTGGAGGATCTGGATCATCGCCGTGGAGGCGTTGGCGTTGTCGCCGACCTCGTTGAACCGGACGGGGCCGGCCGACACCATCAGCCCGCCCGCGAAGCTGGTCTTCCGGATGGCGTCCACGATGGCGTCGGGGTCGGTGGACCGCGCCCGCTCCAGGACGTCGGCCAGGATGAGCACCGCCTCGTAGGAGTAGCCGGAGTTGGTGTCGAACGTCTTGCCCCCCGACTTCCGCGCGTACTCCTCCGCCACCTTCTGGGTGCGCGGGTTGCGGAAGTTGGGCCAGGGCACGTTGTCCATCACGTACTCGATCAGCTCCTTGAGCTGGGCGATCTGGCCGGCCTCGTAGAGTCCGGGCGCGCCGGGGCTGATGATGCCCATGACCTCCACCCGCTGCTTGGCCACCTCCTGGAGGAGCTGGATGGCCGTGGCCGGCCGCGTGATGGGCGCGATGATGTCCGGCCGCGCCGCCTTGGCCCGCCCCACCTCGGTGGACAGGTCCGGGGCGCTGGGCGCGTAGCTGATGGTCTCCACGATCTCGAACGCCGGCTTCATCTCCTTCACGGCGCTGGCGAAGGCCCGGGCCTGGTTCTCGCCGAACAGGTCGTTGGTGTGCATGAGCACGACCCGCTTCGGGCTCACCCCGGCCTCCTTGAAGATCTCCGTCATGAACTGGACCCCGCGCCGGCCGAACATCGAGCCCGTGGGGAAGTTGCGGTAGACGTACTGGACCTTCTGCTTGCCCTCCTTGACCGAGCGGGCGATGTTGAGGGTGATGGGGTCGGCCGCGGCCACGTCGATGAGGAGGGGCACCCGCCGCTGCTGGGCCACCGCGGTCATCGCCGCCGTCTGGCCGGAGTCGAAGGCGCCGATCAGGACCTGGGCGCCGGCGTTCACGAGCCGCTCGGCCTCGGCGCGCGCCACCTCCAGCTTGTTCTCCGTGTCGCCCAGGAGCACCTCCAACCGGGCGCCGCCCAGGGACTTGATGCCGCCTGCGGCGTTGACGGCGTCCGCCGCGAGCTGGACGCCCAGGCGGCAGGCCTGGCCCGGCTCGGCGAGGGGGCCGGTGACCGGATGGATCGCGGCAACCTTGACCGTCCGGGGCTGGGCCCGGAGGGGCAGGGGGAAGCCGGCGACCGCGGCGGTGGCGGCGGTCGCCATGAGGAAGGCACGGCGGCTCGAGCGACGGGACGTCATCGGGTCCTCCTTCACGCGCGTGGGGACCGCCACGCACCGCGGCCCCTCGAGGCGGATCGTGTACGGCGGATTATAGGGCAAGACGGCCCGGAAGTGGGCGCCATATGGTAATCTTTCGCCGCACGCCCGGGCGACGT
Source organism: Candidatus Rokuibacteriota bacterium (assembly GCA_037443505.1). Classification (GTDB taxonomy): domain Bacteria; phylum Methylomirabilota; class Methylomirabilia; order Rokubacteriales; family CSP1-6; genus JBBIOF01. Next base: position 6,673 of record JBBIOF010000054.1, on the reverse strand, counting down.
TTCCCCCGGGGGGATCACGCCGAAGGAGGAGCGGATGGAGACTCGCCGGCAGTTCATCGTCAAGGGGGGCAGGCTCGTCGCCGCGGCCGCCGTCACCGTCGCGGGCCCCACCATCGTCGTCCGTGACGCCCGGGCCGCGGGCCAGCTGAAGATCCTCCAGTGGAGCCACTTCGTTCCCGCGTACGACAAGTGGTTCGACCCCTGGGCGAAGGAGTGGGGGGCCAAGCGCGGGATCGACGTGACGGTGGACCACGTGAGCTTCGCGGACGTGGTGCCCCGGGCCACGGCGGAGGTGGCCGCCCAGTCGGGCCACGACATCCACATGTTCCTCGGGCTGGCCAGCGCCTTCGAGGAGCACGTGATCGACCTGGGCGACGTGGTGCGGACCCTGGAGAAGAAGCACGGGCCCCAGGTGGAGCTGGCCAGGCGCAGCACCTACAACCCGTTCACGAAGAAGCAGTTCGCCCTGTCGGACATGTGGGTGCCGGACCCGGGCAACTACCACAAGAAGGTGTGGGCCGACATCGGGATGCCCAACGGGCCGTCCACGTGGGAGGACCTGGTGAAGGCGGCGCCCGAGATCAAGAAGAAGGCGCCCCAGGTGCAGATCCCCATCGGCATCGGCCTCAGCCAGGACATCGACTCCAACATGGCCGTGCGCAACATCCTCTGGTGCCACGGCGGCTCCATCCAGGACAAGGACGGCAACGTGGTGCTGAACTCGCCGGAGACGCTGCGGGCGCTGGAGTACGCCAAGCGCCTGTACGCGGTGGGCATGACCCCCGCGGTGCTGTCCTGGAACGCGGCCTCCAACAACCAGGCGTTCAACGCCCAGGAGACGGCGTACATCCTCAACTCCATCTCGGCCTACCGGACGGCCCAGGACAACAAGCTGCCCATCGCCGAGCTGACCGGCTTCGTGCCCGCGCTCAAGGGCCCCACGGGCATCCAGATGGCGTCCGAGCACGTCATGAGCGGCTACGTGGTCTGGAAGTTCTCGAAGAACCAGGACGCCGCCAAGGAGTTCCTGGTGGCCCTGGTGGACGCCTCGCGCGAGGCCATGCTGGCCAGCAAGCTCTACAACTTCCCCTCGTTCTACGGCGCCGTGGCCGACCCCGGCACGCCCGTGGCGCGGAAGGTGGAGAGCGGGGCCGCCTGGATCGCCAAGCAGTGCAAGAACGACCCGTTCGGCTCGGTGCCGGCGGACAAGCTTGCCCTGCTGGCCGACGCCCTGAAGTGGTCCACGAACCTGGGCTACCCCGGCTACGGCAACCCGGCTGAGGGTGAGATCTTCGACACGTACGTTCTCACCGACATGTTCGCCAAGGCGGCCACGGGCGCCATGTCGCCGAAGGACGCCCTGGCCGAGGCCAACACGCGCGCCAGGCAGATCTTCGACAAGTGGCGCAAGAAGGGGTTCGTGGGAGGCGGGTCGAAGGACCGCTGATCCGTCACCGGGAAATCCGCTGACAAGGAGGGAGTAGCACCGGGGGCCGGCAGCGGCGAGCCGCTGCCGGCCTTTCGCTGCCGTCACCACGCCATGGCCGACACCACCGCCGTGCCCGTCGCCGTCGCCGCGCCGGCCCGCGGCCAGCTGCGCCGTTCCGAGCGCGTCCTCGGCACGCTCATGCTGGCCCCGGCCCTCGTCTACATCGTCCTGCTGGTCGCCCTGCCGTTCCTCCTGGCCGTCGTGCTGAGCCTCACCAACTCCTCGGCCGGCAGCCTCGAGTTCTCCTTCGTGGGGCTCGACAACTTCCGGAGCGTGATCGGCAGCCCGGTGTTCCGGCGGGCGCTCCGGAACACCTTCGTCTTCACCTTCGTCTCCCAGGCCAGCGTCATCGTGCTGGGCAACTTCCTGGCCCGCGCGCTCATGCGGAAGTTCCGGGGCAAGGCCGTGGCCCGCTTCCTGATCCTGATGCCGTGGGCGGCGCCCATCTCCCTGGCCACCCTCGGGTGGCTCTGGATCTTCGACTCCACCTTCAGCGTGATCAACTGGCTGCTGAAGGTGGTGGGGTGGCTGGGGCCGGGGCAGTGGTACTACTGGCTGGGCGACCCGACCCTGGGCATGGTGGCCATCATCACCGTCCACGTGTGGCGGATGCTGCCCTTCTCCACGGTCATCCTGCTGGCCGGGCTCACCTCCATCCCGGCCGAGGTGCACGAGGCGGCCGACATCGACGGCGCCGGGCCCGTGGCCAAGACCCTGCACGTCACCATCCCGATGATGCTGCCCATCCTCACCGTGGCGCTGCTGTTCGGCGTGGTCTTCACCTTCACCGACATGAGCGTGGTGTACCTGCTCACGCGGGGCGGGCCCTTCAACAGCACCCACGTGCTGGCCAGCCTGGCGTTCCAGGACGGCGTGCTGGGCGGCGACGTGGGGCGGGGGGCGGCCATCGCGATCTTCCTGCTGCCGGTGCTGCTGGTGATGGCCGTCCTCACGCTGCGGGTGTCGCGGCGGGCGGAGGTGCTGTGATGCGCCGGCCGCCCCGCATCGCCGCCGCCGTGGGCCACCGGCTGCTGATCCTGGCGTACACGGCCTTCGCGGTCTTCCCCTTCTACTGGATGGCCATCACGGCCTTCAAGCAGAACAGCGACCTGTACGTCGGGGCCACCAACGTCGAGCACAACCCGTTCGTCTTCAACCAGGCGCCCACGCTGGACCACCTCCGGACCCTGTTCGGTCAGACCCTGTACCCCACGTGGCTGTTCAACACGCTGCTCATCGGCGTGCTCGTGGTGGCCATCACCCTGCTGCTGGCGGTGCCCGCGGGCTACAGCCTGGCGCGGCTGACCGGGCGCTGGGGCGAGCGGCTCAGCATCGGCGTCTTCCTCACCTATCTGGTGCCCTCGACGCTGCTCTTCATCCCCTTCTCCCGCCTGGTGGCGATCATCGGGCTGCAGAACAGCATCTGGTCGCTGGTGCTGATCTACCCCACGTTCACCGTGCCCTTCTGCACCTGGCTCCTGATGGGCTTCTTCAAGTCCCTGCCCCGGGAGGTGGAGGAGTCGGCCATGGTGGACGGCTGCAGCCGGGCCGGCGCCATCTGGCGGATGGTGCTGCCGCTGTCCATCCCCGGGATCCTCACGGTGGTGATCTTCGCGCTGACCCTGGTCATCCAGGAGTTCGTCTACAGCCTGACCTTCATCTCGTCCGTGCAGCGGATGACCGTGAGCGTGGGGGTGCCCGTGGCCCTGGTCCGGGGCGACGTGTACTACTGGGGCTCGCTGATGGCGGCCTGCCTCATCACCAGCGTGCCCATCGCCATCGTCTACAACTTCTTCCTCGACCGGTTCATCGCCGGGTTCACGGTGGGGGCCGTCAAGTGAGGCGCGCCGGGCGTTCCGGGGCGTCCCGGCCGGGCGGGCGCCGGCGGGCGATGTGCTATCCTGGGCCGGCATGACGGACGGCCGGCGGTACTTCGAGGACATCCGGGTCGGCGAGGAGTACGAGTCCCCGGGGCGCACCGTCACCGAGACCGACATCGTGCTCTTCGCCGGCCTGTCCGGGGACTACAACGTGCTCCACACCGACGCCGAGTTCATGAAGAAGTCCATCTTCGGCGAGCGGATCGCCCACGGCCTGCTGGGGCTGGCCATCCAGTCCGGTCTCTTCTACCGCTCGGGCCCCGTCTACGCCACCCTGGCGTTCGCGGGCCTCCGATGGAAGTTCAAGGCGCCCATCCGGATCGGCGACACCATCCGGCTGCGCGCCCGCGTCCTCGACAAGCGCGAGACCTCCCGCCCGGACCGCGGGCTGGTGGTGGTGGAGCGGAAGGTGCTCAACCAGCGCGACGAGGTGGTGCAGGAAGGGGAGACGGACCTCATGGTCGAGCGGCGGTCGGGACGTGCCGGCTGAGCGGACCTATTTCGAGGACGTCCCGCTGGACGAGGTGGTGGAGACGCCGGGCATGACGGTGACGGAGGCCCACGTGAGCCTGTACCTGGGCCTGGCCGGCGAGCCGCCGGACGATCCCTCGCGCGTCCCGGACCTCCTGCCCCTGTGCCTGAGCACCGGTCTCGGCTGGCGGGTGCCCCGGCCGCCGCTGGCGGTGCAGGCCTTCCTCGGCCTGGAGTGGGAGGTGCTGCGGCCCCTGCGCGTGGGCGACACCGTCCACGGCACCTCCCGCACCCGGAGCCGCCGGGCCATGCGCGACGGCGGCGTGGTGGTGGAGGAGCACCGGCTCGTGGACCAGCACGGTCAGGTCGTCCAGCAGGGGCGGTTCACCTTCCTGGTCGCCAGACGCCCGACGGAGGGAGGACAGCGATGACGTTCGATCCTCGCCACAAGAGCCGCACGATCCTCGACGGTCCCGACCGGGCCGCCGCGCGCTCCTACTTCCGGGCCGTCGGGTTCACGGACGAGGACCTGTCCCGGCCGCTGGTCGGCGTCGCCCACTGCTGGATCGAGCTGACGCCGTGCAACTCCAACCACCGCAAGCTGGCCGAGAAGGTGAAGGAGGGCATCCGGGCCGCCGGGGGCACGCCCATCGAATTCAACACGATCTCCGTCACCGACGGCATCGCCATGGGCACCGAGGGCATGAAGGCCTCGCTGGTGAGCCGCGAGGTGGTGGCCGACTCCGTGGAGGTGGTCGTGCGGGGCCACCTGCTGGACGGGTTCGTGGGCATCTCCGGGTGCGACAAGACCATCCCGGGGATGGTGATGGCCATGGCGCGCCTGAACCTGCCCAGCGTCATGCTCTACGGCGGCTCCATCATGTACGGGGAGTACCGGGGCCGGCGGCTGACCGTGCAGGACGTCTTCGAGGCCATCGGGGCCTTCAACGCGGGCCGGATCGACGCCGCCGAGCTGAAGGGCATCGAGTGCGCTGCCTGCCCGGGCGACGGGGCCTGCGGCGGGCAGTTCACCGCCAACACCATGTCCACCGCCTTCGAGATGCTGGGCGTGTCGCCCATGGGGTTCAACGGGGTGCCGGCCGCCGACCCCCGCAAGGAGGAGGTGGCCTTCGAGACCGGCCGCCTGGTCATGGACCTGCTCCGCAAGGGCGTCCTGCCGCGCCGGATCATCACCCGCAAGGCGCTCCTGAACGCCATCGCGGGCGTCATGGCCACCGGCGGCTCCACCAATGCCGTGCTGCACCTGCTGGCCGTGGCCCGGGAGGCCGGGGTGAAGCTCACCATCGACGAGTTCGACCGGGTGTCGCGCCGGACCCCGCTCCTGGCCGACATGAAGCCGTGGGGCAGCTACACCGCGCCCGAGATGTACGCCGCGGGCGGGATGGCCGTGGTGGCCCGGCGCCTCCTGGACGCCGGCCTGCTCCACGCGGACGAGATGACCGTGACGGGCCGCACCATCGGCGAGGAGGCGCGGGCCGCGCGCGAGACGCCCGGCCAGAAGGTCATCCGGCCCCTCGCCGACCCGCTCAAGCCCCACGGGGGGCTGGTGATCCTGCGCGGTAACCTGGCCCCGGACGGCTGCGTGGCCAAGGTCTCGGGCCAGAAGCGCGACTTCCACCGCGGGCCCGCCCGCGTGTTCGACCGCGAGGAGGACGCCTTCCAGGCGGTGAAGGCGGGCAAGATCAGGGCGAACGACGTGGTGGTGATCCGCTGGGAGGGTCCGAAGGGCGGTCCCGGCATGCGCGAGATGCTCCACGTGACCGGTGCCATCCAGGGCGCCGGGCTGGGCGAGAGCGTGGCGCTCATGACCGACGGGCGGTTCTCCGGCGCCACCCACGGCTTCATGATCGGCCACATCGCCCCCGAGGCGGCGGACGGTGGCCCGATCGCCGCTCTCCGGACGGGCGATACCATCGTCATCGACATCAAGCGGCGCCGGCTCGACGTGGAGCTGTCGGCGGCCGAGATCAAGCAGCGGCTCCGGGCCGTCCGGCCGCCGAAGCCGCGCTACACCCGGGGCGTCATGGCCAAGTACGCGCGGCTGGTCTCCTCTGCGTCGGAAGGCGCCGTCACGGGCTGAGCCGTCTCGCCGGCCCCGAGCGTCGATCCCGTCTTCCTGGGCCTCCTCCACCAGGAGCCGCTCGAGACCCTCGCCGTGCTGGACGTGGGGACCGGCGGCGGCCGGCTGGCCCTGGCGCTCGCGTCCCGGGCGCGGCGCGTGGTGGGCATCGACCGCGATCCCGCCGCCGTGGACGAGGCGCGCCGGCGGGCCGCGGCCCTGGGGCTCGCCCGGGTCGAGTTCGTCGTTGCCGACGCGGAGGCGGTGGAGTACACCGTGTTCGAGCCCGACATGGTGGTCGCCCACCTCTGCATGTCAGACGCCGTGGCCGAGCGGGCGGGCCGGGCGCTCCGCCCCGGGCGGGTGTTCGCCTTCGTCGCGTTCCACGCCGACCAGTGGCGGGAGACTGGCCGGCGCTCGCGCTTCGCCTACGACGAGGAGCAGGCGGCGCGCCTGCTGGCGCGGACCGGCTTCGCGGTCGAGCACCTGGACGTGGACCGGGAGGTCCGAACCTTCGCGTCGGTGGAGGCGGCGCTCGCCGCGGTGATCGGGTTCGAGGAGCAGTGGCGCGCGGACGGGCGCTGGATGCGCTACGTGGACTACCTCGAGCAGGGAGGCCGGACGCTCACCCGGGCGCACCTCAGGGTGAAGGCGCGGCGCCGATGACGCTGGCGGGCCTGGCGCTGGCGGCCGCCGTCAGGGAGCGGGCCCGGGCGCTGGGCTTCGACCGGGCGGCCATCGGCCCCGCCGAGC
>JBBIOF010000053.1:0-10445 GCA_037443505.1 Candidatus Rokuibacteriota bacterium | reverse complement strand
CCTGTCCAACCGCCTGGCCAACGTGCTCCGGCGCCTGGGCATCGGGCGCGGCGACCGGGTGGCCGCCCTGATGCCGCGCGTGCCGGAGGCGTTCGTCGCGCCGCTGGCCGTGTGGAAGCTGGGGGCGGTGTTCGTGCCCCTGTTCACGGGCTTCGGGCCCGACGCCCTCCGGCACCGCCTGGCCGCCAGCGGGACGCGGGCCGTGGTCACGGAGGCGCGCCACCGGGCGGCCCTCGCGCGGGGCATGCACGCCGACGTCCCCGTGGTCGTGGTGGCCGGCGAGCAGGGGCGGGGGATCGAGCGCGGCGACCTCAGCTTCTGGGCGGAGGTGGAGGCCGCCGACCCGACCTTCTCCACGGTGGAGACCCGGGCCGAGGAGCCGTGCACCCTGATGTTCACGTCGGGGACCACCGGGCCGCCCAAGGGATGCGTCATCCCCCACGGGGCGCTGGTGGGGCTGGTGCCCTTCGTGGACCACGTGCTGGACCTGGGGCCCGGCGACCTCCTGTGGGCCACCGCCGACCCGGGCTGGGCGTTCGGGCTCTTCACGACGGGAACGGTCCCCATGGCCCTGGGCCACCCGCGGCTGGTCTACGAGGGCGACTTCAACGCGCGGGCCTGGTGGCAGGTGGCGGAGCGCCACCAGGTGACGCACATCACGGGGGCGCCCACGGCCTACCGGTCCCTGGCCGCGGCCGGGGACGACGCGCTGGCGGGACGGCGGCTCGCCGTCCGGCGCGGCACGTCGGCGGGGGAGCCCCTCAACCCCGAGCCCATCCGCTGGCTGGCCGAGCGCGCGGGCTTCGAGGTCTACGACTCGTACGGGCTCACGGAAGTGGGCATGGTGATCGGCAACCCCCGGAGCGTCCCCCACCGGCTCAAGCCCGGGGCCATGGGCTTCCCCCTGCCCGGCTGGGACGTGGCCCTGGTGGACGACGCGGGCCGGGAGGTGGCCGCCGGCGAGCCGGGCACCATCGTGGTCCGCCGCAACCCGTGGTTCCTGAGCGCGGGCTACTGGGAGATGGACGCCGAGTGGTCGCGGCGGTGGCGCGACGAGTGGTTCGTGACCGGCGACGCGGCCTGGCGCGACGAGGACGGCTACCTCTGGTTCGTGGGACGGCAGGACGACGTGATCGTCACCTCCGGGATGAACGTGGGGCCCTTCGAGGTGGAGAGCGCCCTGGTCTCCCACCCGGCGGTGGCCGAGGCGGCGGTGGTGGCGGTGCCCGACGCCCGGAAGGGGCAGGCCGTGCGGGCGTACGTCGCGCTCCGGGGCGGCCAGACGGGGACGCCCGAGCTGGCGGCCGCCCTGCAGGGCTTCGTGCGTGAGCGGGTGGGGCGCCACGCCGCGCCGCGCGAGGTGGAGTTCGTGGCGGCCCTGCCGCGGACCGAGAGCGGGAAGATCCAGCGGGCGCTGCTCCGCCGGCAGGCGGCGGGCGCCGGCACGCAGGAGGCGGAGCGATGGCGCTGAGGACGGTCGAGGAGTACCTGGCGGGCCTGCGCGACGGCCGGCGGGTCTACGTGGCGGGCCGCCGCGTGGACGATGTCACCGCGGACCCCATGCTGGGCGTGACGGTCGCCCACTCGGCGGAGGTGTTCGCCCTGGCCGGGCGGCCCGAGCTGCGCGAGCTGTTCGTGTACGACGACCCCGACCTGGGGGAGCCGGCCAGCGCGTACTTCCGGGTCCCGCGGACGGCGGCGGAGCTCCGGGCGCGGGGCGACCTGATCGAGGAGAACACGCGCCAGCAGCGCTCCACGTTCAACATCACCAAGGCGGTGGGGACGGACGCGCTGCTGGCCCTGCTGGTGGTCGCGCCGGAGGTGGACCGCGCGCTCGGCACGGGCTACGCCGGGCGGGTGCGCCGCTATCGCGAGGCCTGCGCCCGGCGCGACGTCACCATGGCCCTGGCGCAGACCGACGTCAAGGGCGACCGCTCGCTTCGGCCGTCCCAGCAGGCCGATCCCGACCTCTACGTGCGGGTGGTGGACCGCCGGGCGGACGGGATCGTGGTGCGGGGGGCGAAGGCCCACATCACGGCCGGCCCGGTGGTGGACGAGCTGATCGTCATCCCCACCCGTGCGCTGGGCGAGGAGGACCGCGACTACGCCGTCGCCTTCGCCACCCCGCTGGCCGCGCCCGGCCTCACCATGGTCTGCCGGCCCATCGTGAGCCGCGAGGCCTCGGCGTTCGACCACCCCGTCAGCCGCCGCAACATCGAGATCGAGGCGCTCACGGTCTTCGAGGACGTGTTCGTGCCCTGGGAGCGGGTATTCCTGTGCGGCGAGTGGCAGTTCGCGGGGCGCCTGGCCACCATGTTCGCCACCTTCCACCGCTACACCGCGGTGAGCTACAAGCCGCCGCTGGGCGAGGTCTTCTGCGGCGCGGCGGCGCTGGCCGCCGAGTACCACGGCCTGGAGCGGGCGGCCACGGTGCGGGGCAAGGTCGCGCGCCTGGCCATGTACACGGCGCTGATCCGGGCCGCGCGCCTGGCCGCGGCCTCCGAGTGCCGCCTCGTCGAGGGGCTCGCGGTGCCCGCGGCCATCTACAGCAACGCCGGCAAGTTCTACTTCGCCAGCGAGTTCCACGAGATGGTGGCGCTGCTCCAGGACGTGGCCGGCGGCCTCGCCATCACCGCGCCCACCGCGGCGGACCTCCGCAACCCGGAGACGGGCCCGCTCATCGAGAAGTACCTGGCGGGGGCCAAGGGCGTGGGGGGCGCCGACCGGCTGGCTCTCATGCACCTGGTGCGCGACCTGACCGCCTCCGACTTCGGGGGCTACAACATGGTGGTGACGCTGCACGGCGAGGGCTCGCTGGACGCCCAGCTCCTCGGCGCCTACCGGGACGCCGACGTCGAGGGGCTCAAGGGCCTGGCGCGGAAGGCCATGGCGCCATGAGCGCGTTCAACCTGGCGGGCGTCCTCGCCCACCACGCCGACCGGTTCCCGGACCGGCCGTGCCTGGTCTGGGACGACCAGGTGATCACCTACGGGGAGCTGGAGGCGCGGGCGGGGGCGACGGCGGCGGGGCTCCGGCGCCTGGGCGTGGGGCGGGGCGACGTGGTGGCGCTGGTCCTCTACAACTGCCCGGAGTTCCTGGAGGCCATGTTCGCGGTGAGCCGGATCGGGGCCGTCTTCATGCCCGTGAACTGGCGGCTGGCCGGCGAGGAGGTGGCCTACATCGCCGGGCACGCCGGCGCGCGGCTGATCGTCTCCGAGCCCGAGCTGGCGCCCCTGGCCGAGGCGGCCCGGACCCGCCTGGGCGGGCTCCCCGTCGTCGGGGTGGGCGGCGCGCCTGGCGGCTGGACGCCCTTCGAGGAGCTGCGCCGCGGCGACCCGCCGCCGCTGGCGGACGTGGGGGCCGACGACGTCCACCGGCTGATGTACACCTCGGGGACGACGGCGCGGCCCAAGGGCGTGATGATCACCTACGCGAACCTCTACTGGAAGAACGTGGCGCACGCCGTCGAGTTCGGCGTCACGGGCCGGGACCGGGGCCTGGCCTGCGGGCCGCTCTACCACGTGGGGGCGCTCGACCTCACCGCCACCACGATCCTCTACGCGGGGGGCACGCTGGAAATCCACCGGAAGTTCGAGGCCGAGCGCGTCCTGGACGCCTTCGAGCACCGGGGAATCACGAGCGTGTGGCTGGCCCCGGCCATGGTCAACCAGATCCTGGCCCACCCCTCGCTGGAGCACCGGGACCTGTCGGGGGTACGGCTCATCATCGACGGCGGCGAGAAGATGCCGCTGCCCCTCATCGAGCGCCTGCTCCGCGCCTTCCCGAGCGCGTGGTTCGCCGACGCCTACGGGCTCACCGAGACCGTCTCGGGCGACACCTTCCTCGACAAGCGCGCCACCGTGCGGAAGATCGGCTCGGTGGGCAAGCCCTGCCTGCACCTGGAGGTGGCCGTCTGGGACGAGGCGGACCGGCCGGTGCCCCCGGGCACGCTGGGCGAGATCGTGCTGCGCGGCCCCAAGGTCTTCAAGGGCTACTGGAAGGACCCCGAGGCCACGGCCGCCGCGTTCCGGGGCGGGTGGTTCCACACGGGGGACATCGGGTACCTGGACGAGGAGGGGTTCCTGTACATCGTGGACCGGAAGAAGGACATGATCATCAGCGGCGGCGAGAACATCGCCTCGCCGGAGGTGGAGCGGGTCCTCTACGAGCACCCCGCCGTGCTGGAAGCGGCCGTGGTCGGCCGGCCCGACCCTCGCTGGGGCGAGGTCCCCATTGCCTTCGTGGTGTGCCGGCCCGGCGCCCGCGCCACGGAGGAGGAGCTGCGCGAGTTCTGCCTGGCGCGGCTGGCGAGGTTCAAGGTCCCGCGCGCCGTGCACTTCATCGACGCGCTGCCCCGCAACCCGTCGGGCAAGGTCCTCAAGCGCGTGCTGCGCGAGGAGGCCGTGCGCGCCGCGGGGGCAGCGTCGTGACCCCGGGAGGAGACGCGAGCATGCGCATCCCCATGCTGGACCGCGAGGCCCTGGACCCCGAGCTGCGCGACATGGCGGCGCGCTGGGAGGCGGACGGCGGCGATCCCAACTTCATCCGCACCTTCGGGCGCCTGCCGGAGACGCTGAAGCGGTTCGTGCAGTTCTACTCGCCGCTGGTGCGCAAGGGGCTCGTGGAGCACCGGACGAAGGAGCTGGTCCGGCTCCGGCTGGCCCAGCTCAACGAGTGCCGGTACTGAATGACGGTGCGCTACGCCTTGGGAAGGCGTCAGGGCATCACCGAGGAGCTGGTGGCGGCGCTGCCGCGCTACGAGACGGGGCCCTTCAGCGAGCGGGAGAAGGCGGCCCTGCGCTACGCCGACCAGATGTACTTCGACCACCACAAGGTCGACGACGCCCTGTGGCAGGGCGTGCGGGCCCACTTCACCGAGGACGAGGCGCTGGAGCTGTCGTGGGCCATCGCCGAGTTCATCGCGCTGGGCAAGATCATCAAGGTGATCGGCATGCCGTACGGCGACCCCGCCTCGGCCGGCGCCCCCGGGCGCGAGGGGTGAGCACGCAGTCGAGCCCGGGAGCCCGGGCAGGAGGACCGAAAGCATGGCGACGTCACGGGAGATCCTCGAGAAGCTCGACCACTACGTGCGCCCCTCCAGCTTCCCGCTGGGGGTGCTCCCGCTCCGCAAGGCCGAGGAGGGCCCGCCGGCGCTCATGGGGAAGGCCCGGTCCCCCGTCCGCGACCTCGGCCAGCGGGTCACCGTCTGCATGGGCGTGGGGATGGCGCGGCGCTACGGGTGGACGCTCCTGCTCCGCCGCGAGGACAACGTCTGCCCGCTGGGCGGCATCGCCATGGGCTTCGAGCCGGCACGGGAGAGGTACTGGGACGGGAGCCTCTTCGCCGAGTACACCGGCCGCCCCCGGGAGGCGGTGGCCCGCTACGCGCGGGAGACCCGGCGGTTCGAGGAGGGAGAGTGGGAGGCGATCCTCCTGGCCCCGCTCCACGCGGGCGACTTCGAGCCGGCGCTGACCATCGTCTACGGCAACTCCGCCCAGGTCATGCGCCTGGTGCAGGCGGCGGTGTTCCGGCGCGGCGGGCACCTGGTCTCCCAGGCCTCCGGTGGGCTCGACTGCTCGGACCTGATCGTGCAGACCCTGCAGGCGGACGACTGCCAGTTCGTCCTGCCCTGCAACGGCGACCGCGTCTTCGGCATGGCCCAGGACCACGAGATGGCCTTCACGATCCCGCGCTCGAAGGCGGACGAGGTGCTCGAGGGGCTCGAGGCGAGCCACCGGGCCGGCCAGCGCTACCCCATCCCGACCTTCATGCGCTTCGACCCCCAGATGCCGCCGGCCTACCAGAAGATGCTGGAGTACCTGCGGCAGTAGGGAGCGTGGAGCGCCGGGGGGGACGTGGACGTGGCGGGGATCGACCAGGGTGGGAGGGGGATGGTGAGCGACGACGTCATGACCTTCGACCGCCTGGTGCCGGGCACCGAGATGGGGCGGGTCTCGTTCGACGTGACTCCCGAGGTGATCGCCCGGTGGCAGGCGATCTATCCGGAGCTGCCGGTGCCGGAGGACGGCACCGCGCCGCCGGGCCTGGCCGCGGTGATCGCCATCACCGCCTACGCGGCGGCGGTGCCGCGGCGCCCGCCCGGCAACGTGCACGGCGGCCAGTGGTTCCGGTGGCGGCGCCCGGCCAGGGTGGGCGAGAGGCTCGCGACCACGGTGCGGGTGGCCGCCAAGGAGACGAAGGGTGAGCGCAGGTGGGTGACCTTCGAGACGCTCACCGCCGACGCCGGGGGCCGGCCGGTCCTCGAGGGGCGGATGGTGAGCCTGTGGGCGCGCTGACGTGGGCGGCGAGGCGACGGTGGACGGCCCGGTCATCGAGATCACGCAGGAGCGCGCCCGGCGGTACGCGGAGATCACCGGCGACTTCAACCCGATCCACGTGGACGAGGCCTTCGCGCGCGCGACGCCCTTCGGGGGCGTCATCGCCCACGGGATGCTCTCGCTGAACCTCGCCTGGGAGCTGGTCCGGACCCTGCCGGGCGGGGACGGGGACCTGGAGCTCGACGTGCGCTTCCGGAAGCCGGTGCGCCCGGGCGACCGGGTGCGGGCCCGGGCGCGGCGCGAGGACGGCGGCTGGGAGGTGTGGATCGAGAACCAGGCCGGGGAGGCCGTGATCGCGGGGCGGGCCCGTCGGGGGCCCGCCCGGTGAGGGCTCGGCGGCGGAGGACGGGAGTGCCCACGGTGTCCATCGTGTCGGGTCTGGTGCGATAATCCCCAGACGAAATAGGGCAGGCGCCTCATTGCTCCGTGTCGCCCGCGGGGCCGATGATGGCGCGCCGGATCGCATTCACGACAGGAGGATGCTCGTGACGCACCGTCTCGCTCGCTGGACCGTCGCAGCCCTGGTCCTGGTCATGGCCGCGTGGGGCCTCGCCCACCCGGCCGGCGCCCAGTCGAAGCCCTTCACCGCGGAGTACAAGCTCTATACCCCGACGCCCCCGGACCACGTCTACACCATGGGCGCGCAGCGGTTCGCCGACCTGGTCCGCGAGCGGACGGGCGGGCGGATCAAGATCACCATCTTCCCCAGCGGGCAGCTCGCCAAGGGCGAGCGGGAGGCGCTCGAGGGGCTGCAGCAGGGCACCATCGACTTCTACGTCGGCTCCACCGGCCCCGTGGGCAACTTCGCCCCCGCCTTCCAGATGCTGGACGTGCCCTTCCTCTTCCGCGACTTCGCCCACGTGGACCGGGTGCTGGACGGGGAGATCGGCCGGTCCATCCTGGCCGAGCTGGACCGCGCGCAGCTCAAGGGGCTCGCCTTCTGGGAGAACGGGTTCCGGAACCTGACCAACTCGCGGCGCCCCGTCCGCCTGCCGGCTGACGTCAAGGACATCAAGCTCAGGACCATGGAGAACAAGGTCCACATCGAGGCCTGGAAGTCCCTGGGCGCGGCGCCCACGCCGATGGCGTGGGGCGAGGTGTACGGGGCGCTCCAGAGCCGCGTGATCGACGGCCAGGAGAACCCCATCGCGGTCATCCACTCGGCCAAGATCAGCGAGGTCCAGAAGCACCTCACCCTCACCCGGCACGTCTACTCGCCGGCCATCATCGCCGTGGGTCTCGGCCGGTGGAAGGAGCTGCCGGCGGCGGACCAGCAGCTCCTCGCCCGGATCGCCGCCGAGGTGGCGCCCTACCAGCGCAAGCTGGGCCGGGACCAGGAGGCGAAGTGGGTGGCCGAGCTGAAGAAGCGCGGCATGGAGGTGGTCGAGACCGTGGACACCGCCGCCTGGCAGGCGGCCATGAAGCCGGTCTTCGACAAGTACGCGCAGCAGTTCGGCGACCGGTTCCGGAGGATCGTCGAGACCCGGTAGGCGTGTCCGCGCCGTCCCCCGCATGCGGGCCCTCCGGCGGCTGAACGACGCGCTGGAGCGGGGTGCGCTGGTCCTGGTGGTCGTGATGATGGCCGTCATGTGCGTCGTCACGTTCGCCCAGGCGGCCGGCCGCTACGCGCTGCACTTCTCCCTCGTCTGGTCGGAGGAGCTGTCCCGCTTCCTCATGGTCTGGATCTCCATGCTGGGCGGGGCGGTGGCCGCGCGCCGGCGGATGCACGTGGGGTTCGACGCCCTGGTGAACGGCCTGCCGGCCGGGCCCCGGCGGGCCGCCCGGGCGGCGGGCGTGACCCTGGCGCTGGCCACCTTCGCGTGCGTGGCCTGGTACGGCTACGTGCTGGCCCGCTTCAACATGCTCCAGCGGTCGGCGGCGCTGGAGTGGCCCATGGGGGTGCCGTACGCGGCCATCCCCCTGGGCGCCGGGCTCCTCACGCTGTTCCTCCTGGAGGAGCTGTGCCTCACCCTCGCCCGGCGGCAGGAGCGCCCGTGATCCTCACCCTGATCGCGGCCTTCGCCGGCCTGCTCCTGCTGGGGCTGCCCATCGCCTACGTGCTGGCGGGGGCGGGGCTGGCGGCGGTGCTGGTGCAGGGGAAGCTCAACCTCACCATCGTCGCCGGCAAGATGTTCGAGGGCCTCGACTCGTTCCCCCTGCTGGCCATCCCCTTCTTCATGCTGGCGGGCGCGCTGATGAACGAGGGGGGCATCACGCGGCGGCTCGTCCGGTTCGCGCAGGCGCTGATCGGCTGGGTGGCCGGCGGCCTGGCGTACGTCAACGTGGTGGCGGCCATGCTCTTCGCGGGCATCTCGGGCTCGGCGGCGGCCGAGGCCGCGGCCATCGGCTCGGTGATGATCCCCGCGATGAAGGACGAGGGCTACGAGGAGGAGTTCTCCGCGGCGCTGACGGCGGCGGCCTCCACCATGGGGCCCATCATCCCGCCCTCGATTCCCATGATCCTCTACGGCATCATCGCCGACGTCTCCATCGGCGCCCTCTTCGTGGCCGGCGCGGTCCCGGGCCTGCTGCTGGGGCTCGGGTTCATGGCGCTGGTGTGGTGGTACACGCGGGTCCGCGGCTACCCGGCCGGCCGGCCCGCCGGCGCGCGGGAGCTGCTCGGAGCCTTCAAGGACGCCCTGCTGGCACTGACCATGCCCGGGATCATCCTGGGCGGCATCCTGGGCGGCGTGTTCACGCCCACCGAGTCGTCGGCGGTGGCGGCGGTCTACGCCTTCGTCCTGGGCGTGTTCATCTACCGCGAGATCGCCTGGTCCCGCCTGCCGGCGCTGCTGGCCGAGGCGGGGCTCGGCACCGCGGTGGTGATGCTGGTACTCGGCGCCTCCGAGCTGTTCGCGTGGATCCTGGCTGCCGAGCGCGTGCCGGTGCGGCTGGCCGAGGCCGTGCTGGCCGCCTCGCAGAGCCCCTGGGTGGTCCTCCTCCTGGTGAACGCGCTCCTCTTCGTGCTGGGCATCTGGCTGGAGCCGGCGCCCCTGCTGGTCATCCTGGTGCCCGTCCTGGCCCCGCTCGCCGCCCGGGTGGGGATCGATCCGGTTCACTTCGGCACCGTGGTGGTCATCAACGCGGTGGTCGGGCTGATCACGCCGCCGGTGGGGGCCTCGCTCTTCGTCGTCTCGTCGGTGGGGCGGGTGCCGGTGGACCGGGTGTCGCGGGCCGCCTGGCCGTTCGTGGCCATGGCGGTGGCGGTGCTGCTGCTGGTGACGTACGTCCCGCCGCTCTCCACCTGGCTGCCCGGGAGGCTGATGCCGCGGTAGGCCCCGGGGTGGCCCAGACGCATCCTCGATTTGAGGCGTTCTCTTCATTGTACGCGTGATCACAAGCGCCTACTTTTGCGAGGACAGAGGTCTCAAAAGTCCGCGATGCGCCTGACGCTCGAGGGCGATTACGCCGTCCGCGTGGTGGTGGACCTGGCGACCTACCCGCCGGGCACGCGCGTCCGCACCGCCGACCTCACCCGGTCGACGGACGTCCCCTCAGCTTACCTGCCCAAGATCCTGCGAGCCCTGGCCCGCGCGGGGCTGGTGCAGACGTACCCGGGGCAGCGCGGCGGGGTATCGCTCGCCCGGGACCCGGCGACCATCAGCCTCCGCGAGATGGTCGAGGCCGTGACGGGTCCCATCTGGCTCAACCGCTGCCTGGTCCGGCCAGGCGCCTGCCCCCGCGACACCTTCTGCCCCGTCCACCCCGTGTGGGACCGGATCCAGCGCGTGCTGGTCCGGGAGCTGGAATCGGTCACGGCCGGACAGCTCGCGGAGGAGGCCGGCGCGCGCCCCTGCCCGGGGGCGACGCTGGCCGCCGGGCCGGCGGGGAAGGAGGAGACGGAGCGTTGAGAGGACTCATGCCGGAGAACGTCGCCAGCTTCGGCGGCGACATCGATTCGCTGGCGCTCACCATCACGCTGGTGGGCGCGCTGCTCGTCAGGCCCCGGCCCTCGAGGCTGCTCCCCGCGGGCATCTACTGGCTCTTCGTGGTGGGGCTGTGGCCGCTGCTCTACGTGCTGGTCTACCTCGTGTGAGGCGCCGGCGGGCCACCCTCGGGGCGGCCGCGGCGCCGGCTGCCATCGCCACGGCCCTGGCCGGCGGCCCG
>JBBIOF010000052.1:0-10511 GCA_037443505.1 Candidatus Rokuibacteriota bacterium | reverse complement strand
CCCGGTCGGCCCCGGCCAGGCGGTCGGCGTAGGCCAGGAGCGCCGCGGCGTCTCCGGCCCGGGCCCGCCCGGCCGCGTCCCTCACCAGCGCCGCGCCCTCCAGCAGCTCGCTGGACACGTCCTGCCCGGACTCGGTGCGCTTGTGCAGGTCCACCAGCCACGAACGGAACGGGTCGGCCAGCGCCTCGATGGTGAACACCCAGCGGCCCGGGGCGTCGAGCGTGAGCTCCCCCGCCCACCGGTCGTTGTCCACGAACCGCATCCGGCTCTCACGCCAGGCGGCCTCGCGCGCCGGGCGGTACTTGAGGAAGGCGACCAGGACGTCGTGCCCTTCCCGGAAGATGTCCGCCGAGACCTCGACGCGCGTGCCCACCTCGCGCTTGACGGGATAGCGGCCGCCGTCCACCGCCGGCGCCACGTTCTCGATGACGACCGTGCGCCGGCACTCTCCGGGATCGATCGGGGGTCCCACCGTCATCGCTTGCGGTCCTACCTCCATCGTTCCACGAGATACCCCTTCCGGCGCTCGAACGCGGCGCCCACCGCCTCCAGGGCCGCCTCGGTCCCGGCGGCGTCCCGCGCCCGCGTGGCCAGGACGAACGCGGCCGTGCGCCCGAGGTAGAGCGGCACCAGGGAGCGCAGCAGGTGGTCGCGGTGCACCACCCCGTAATGGTGGCCCAGGGCGAAGTCGTAGACCACCCGGGCCCACAGGTCGTCGGGGAACCGGAAGCGCTCGGGGTCGCGGGGGTCGAGCGCCAGGACCTCCCCCAGGGTCTCCGGAGCCAGGATGTGCTCCCAGATGGACCCCAGGTCGCGGAGGCCCAGCCGGAAGGCGCGGACCATGCGCTCGGTGTCCACGGCCAGGGGCTCCGTGGATGGCGCGACCGGGTCGCCCACGGCGGGCAGCGGCTCGCTGCCGCGGACCTCGAGCCAGAGGTCCTCGTGGCGGTCCATGACGGCGAACACCGCCCCGAGGGTCTGCGCCACCATCGCCGGCAGGTCCGTGGTGCGGGTGCGCGACTCGATGCGCCGGGGCCCCAGCCACGCCTCCCACACGGCGAAGCCGTCGGCGATGGCGGTCCCCGTGACCCAGAGGTCGCTGACGTCGCGGCCGGTCCAGCGCCAGCGGGGGTTGACGAGCAGGTGGTCGACCAGGCGCGCCGAGAGCGCCTCGGAGCCGGCGAAGGGCTGGCGCAGCCGCCGGCCGTAGAGGGCCCGGACCAGCGGGGCCAGCAGCAGGTTGGTGATGGTCCCGTCGTAGCGGTGGCGGGCGTACACGGGCAGGACCAGGTCGGCCTTCTCCTGCCAGACCGGGCGGGCCAGCCGGTCGATCCACTCGTCCGTCGCGGTGGTGACGTCGGCCTCCAGGAGGAGCAGCACCCGGGCGTCCAGCCTCCGGGCCAGGGTGAAGGCGAGCCGGAGGGCCGCGCCCCGGCCGGGCACGCCGTGGAACGGCACCGAGGCGCACTCGGTGAGAGGGGCCTCGTGGCGGGCCGCCAGGACGGGCAGGCCGGGGCGGGCCAGGAGGTCGGGGGTGCCGTCGGACGAGCCGGCGTCGCAGTTGATGAGCGCGGCCGGCGTGCCGGGGAAGTGCTTCTCGAGCCCGGCGCGGGCCACCTCCGCCACCGCCGCCGCGGTCGCCGCGTTGTTGTAGGTGAGGAGGGCGACGACGACGTCGCGGGGGCGGAGGTCCTCGATCTGCTCGTCGAGGGTGGGCGAGCGCTCGACGACGGGCTCCGCGGTCATCCGGTCAGGTGGATGAGCAGCGCCAGGTAGTCCGTGAGGTGGCGCGTCAGGAGGAAGGAGCGGCGCACGTGCTCGCGCCCGGCGGCGCCCATGCGGGCGATGAGCTCGGGGGTGTTCAGCAGGTGCCGGATCCGGAACGCGGCCCCCTCCACCGAGTGGACGGTGTAGCCGGTCACGTCGGGGATGATCTGCTGGCGGAGCCCGCCGGCGAAGCCTCCGATGACCGGCTTGCCCTTCCACATGGCCTCGGCCGCGCCCAGGCCAAACCCCTCGCGGACCGACTTCTGGAGCACCAGGGTGGCCGCGCGCTGGAGCGCGTTGATCTGCAGGGACGCATCCGGCGGCAGCTCCAGCACGACGATGTCGGGGTCGGCGTGGGCGGCCTCCCGGAGGTCGGCCAGGACCTCCAGGTTCTCCGGCTCGTCGCCGGCCGTGCCCGCGAGGACCAGGCGGATGTCGTAGTGCTTCTTCACGAGCCGGTAGGCGTTGACCACGCCCAGCGGGTCCTGGTCGCGCGTGAACGGCCCCACCTGGACCAGGAGCGGCTTGTCCTGGTCCACCCGGAGCGAGGCGAGGATGCCCGAGACCTCGCGGGGCGTCAGCTCGCGGTTCTTCTCGGACAGCGGGTCGATGGACGGGTGGATCACGTACTGGGGGATGGCCAGGCGTCGGCCGAACTCGGGCAGGGAGAAGATGGCCGCGTCGTACTGGTTGACGAACTGGCGGAAGAAGGACCAGGCGCGGCGCTGGGCCCGCGAGGCGTCGAAGTGGCAGCGCCACGCCCAGCGGGCCTCGGTGCGCTGGGCGATGAGGGCGGCGGGCTGCACGTCGTGGACGATGACCAGGTCGGCGGCCAGCGAGAGCTTCTTGGCGTTGATCCGGTTCATCTCCACGTAGTGGGCCAGCGCGGCGTCCGTGAGCACCCGCTCCGCGCCCGCCAGCGCGGCCTGGAGCGCGCGGGTGGTGGCGAAGAACGCGGGGTCGCCGCCCGTGATCTCCCACGCGGTGTCGATGCCCAGCTCGCCCAGCGTGGGGACGGCCGCCCGGAGCGTCTCGGCGATCCCGCCGCCGAACCGGCCCCCGGTGACGTGGACGAAGCGGCGGCCCCGCACCTGCTCGGCGAGCTTCAGGATGATGTCCACCACGCCGGGCGGGGCCACCTCCCGGTAGTCGTCGATGCGGGCCATCAGGGCGCCCCCTCCCGGCCGGGCCTCACCGCTCCTCCTCCAGCGCCTCGTCCACCAGGCTCAGCACCCGCGCGCGCACGCGCTCGAGGCTGGCCATGTAGGTGTCGATCCGCTCGATGCGGTCGGCCAGGTCCGGCAGGTCGAGCGACGTGCGCAGCCACTCGGCGAAGTCGCCGGAGCGCCGACCCAGGCGGGCGCGGGCCTCCACCATGTGGAAGTAGATCGCGCTGGCGTCCACGCCCGCCAGCCCCTCGCGGAACTCCGCCAGCGTGGTGACGCCGGGGCCCAGGGGCACCTCGACGATGTGGGACTGCTGGAAGTGAAAGGCGCCGCCGGACTCGGCGCGGGGCACCCAGCTCAGCTTCCTGAGGTGGTCGCTGACGATGGTCACCAGCTCCTCGCGCAGGTCCTCCAGGCTCGGGAAGTCGAACGGGTCCACCACGGCCAGGCGCTCGGCCAGCTCCTCGTCGCGCACCTCCACCGCGGCCCACCGGGCGAAGTCGTTGCCGTAGGCGACGGTCATGGGGCGGTGGCGCAGGAAGTAGCCGTGGGTGTGGTAGAAGACGGAGCCGGCCGGCACCTCCTCCAGCCGGTCCATCAGCTCCCGCTCGTCCAGGGCGTGCTTGTCCAGCGCCTGGCGGAGCTCCACGCACCCGATGAAGACGAAGGGGTTCCTGGCCTCGCGCATCACTCCTCCCTGACGAGCAGCGCCACCGGGAAGCTGGCAAACACGCGGTCGAGCTCGAGGCCCTCCCCGCCGGTCCCGAGGCGCTCCCCCGTGAGCACGTTCAGGAAGCGCCGACCCGCCTCGGGCGGCACGAGCACGCGGCTGTCGCGGCCCCAGTACTCCGGGCCCAGGGGCGGGTCCTCGGACCACCGGCGCGCCAGCAGGCGGGGCACCACGGTGAGCGCCGCCTCCGCCGCCCGGACCCGGGCGAAGGCGCACACGTGCTCGGCCAGGGGTCCGACCGCCTCCAGCGGCAGGTAGTCGCCCTGCTGGAACAGGGCGGCGTGCTCGCGGCGGCACCCCAGCCCCTGGCGGATCAGGTAGAGCTTGATCCGGCCGTCCTCCCACGTCTTCACCAGGTGCCTGGCCAGCGCGGCGAGGTCGTGGGCGGCCTCGATCTCGGCGACGAGCGCGTCGAGCAGGCGGCGGCGCACGGCGAAGTCCACCGGCCGGCGGTTGTCGGGGTCCACCAGGCTCAGCTCCCACAGCTCGGTGCCCTGGTAGAAGTCGGGCACGCCGGGAGCGGTGATCTTGATCAGCGTCTGGGCCAGGGAGTTGAAGGCCCCGAACAGCGCGACGCGGGCCTGGAAGGCCGTGAAGTCGTGCAGGAACTCCCGGGAGCGGCGGGCGTCGAGGACCGCCCCGGCGAAGCGCGCGATGGCCTCGTCGTAGCGGGGGTTGGGGTTGATCCAGCTCGTCTCGAGCTTGGCCTCCCTGAACGCCTTGTGGAGGTACGCGCACAGCCGCTCCACGCCGATGGGCCAGGCGCCGACCAGCGTCTGGTAGATGAAGTACTCCTCGCCGGGGCCCGGGACCGGCCGCCCGTCCACCACGCTGCGGTGGCGACGGTTGAGCCGCTGCCACCGGGCCACCCGCTGCCGCCAGAGCCGCGGCACCTCGCTCAGCACGTTGATCCTGGCGCGCACGTCCTCGCTGCGCTTGGTGTCGTGGGTGGACGTGGCCGAGAGCCCCCCGGGGCACTCGCGCCGGCGGGCCTGCATGGCCGCGTGGAACTCCGAAAGCGGCGTGCCGAACCTGGAGGGATCGCCGCCCACCTCGTTGAGCGACACCAGACGATGGTAGCGGTAGAGGGCGGTGTCCTCGTAGCCCTTGGCGGTGATGGGGCCCGTGAGCTGCTGGAAGCGGCGGACCCAGTCCGCCCGCTCCTCCCGGTCGGCCTCGCTGGCCCAGGGCGGGACCCGGCCCAGCAGGAGGTCGTGGATCCAGTCGTAGACCGAGGGGTCCATGGCCGGCGTGCGCCGCCGGGCCAGCGCGACGGCCCGGCCGATAACCTCGCGGTCGCTCTCGGCCGGCTCGGCGCCCGCGTCGCCCACGTACGTCCGGTAGACCGGGAACGAGGCGATGATCTCCCTGAGCGCCCGGGTGAGCGTGCCCAGGGTGAAGTCGCGCGTGGAGCGGTGCTTCTCCGAGATCACGTTCAGGCGGTGGGCCAGCATGGCGATCTCGGAGGCCATGGAGGTCTCCGTGATCAGGCGCTTGGACTCGTAGACGATCTCCGGGAAGGAGGGCCGGCCGCGCGACAGGCGGCGGTGGATCTCCTCCAGGGCGCGCGCCTGGGTGCGGTCCACGAAGATGCCGTTGACGAGATTGAGGAACTCGTAGCCGGTGGTGCCGGCCACCGGCCAGCCGCGCGGCAGCGGCTCCCCGGGCGCCAGGATCTTCTCCACCACCACGTAGAGCGGGCGCCCGGCCGCCTCGTGCAGGCGGGCCAGGTACCGGGCGGGCGCGTGGAGGCCGTCGGGGTGGTCGATGCGGAGGCCGGTGACCACACCCTCGCGGACCAGCCGGAGGATCAGGCGGTGCGTCTCCTCGAAGACGTCGGGCCGCTCCATCCGGATGGCGGCCAGCTCGTTGACGTCGAAGAAGCGCCGGTAGTTGATCTCCTCGGCGGCCACCCGCCAGTAGGCCAGGCGGTAGGCCTGCTCGGTGAGCACCGCGTCCAGCAGGTCGTGGCTCGCCGGGTCGCCCGGCGTGCCGTTGAAGCGCCGGACGTTGTCGTCCAGGAACGCGCGGACCTCCGGCGAGCGGCGCAGGAGGTCCGCCAGCCGCCGGCGGCCGTCGGCGGCGTCGCGGGCCCGGGCGGCCAGCCGGTCGGGGTCGGGATCGGTGCGCTCTGGCAGCGTCGCGAACCAGGTGGTGAGGGCCTTCAGCTCCAGGAGCGCGGGGTGCTCGGGCCCCAGGACGGCCTGCAGCTCGTCGATCCGGTGGGCGAGGACGCGCCCGTAGGTGCGGGGCGCCACCGGGAGCACGGTGTCGTCGTAGTGGACGGTGAACGTCCCGTCCTCGAGGACCAGGCGCAGCCGGCCCCCGTCGAGCGCGGCGCCGTACTGCTCGCCCAGGATGGGCAGCAGCACCTTGTGGGCCAGCTCCCGCTTGACGGGGACCCAGTCGATGTCGAAGAAGGGCGCGTAGCGCGAGGCCGGGCCGTTCTCGAGCACGTCGCGCCACCAGGCGTTGCGGGCCCGCGCGATCCCCATGTGGTTGGGAACCATGTCCACCAGGAGCCCCAGGCCGTGGCGGCGGAGCGCCGCGGCGAACCTCG
The DNA here is from genome assembly GCA_037443505.1 of Candidatus Rokuibacteriota bacterium. Classification (GTDB taxonomy): domain Bacteria; phylum Methylomirabilota; class Methylomirabilia; order Rokubacteriales; family CSP1-6; genus JBBIOF01. The sequence goes on along the minus strand of JBBIOF010000052.1, from coordinate 4,288 downwards.
CGAAGGCGGCCTCCCCCCCCAGCTCCTCGCGGAACCGGCTGTGGTCGGCGACGTCGTAGCCGTGCGAGGCGTCGGAGGCGGTGGCGAAGAAGGGCGAGACGTACGCGTCGCTGATGCCCAGGGCGGCCAGGTAGGGCAGGAGGTCGGCCGCGTCGTCGAAGGTGAGGTGCGGCCCCAGCTGGAGGCGGTAGGTGGCCAGGGGGATCCGGGGTCCGGCGGCGTCGGTCACGCCGGCGTTCCCACGTCCAGGTTGAAGCCGAGGGCGGAGGCGAGCGGCCGCAGGAGGGCGCGGTCCCGCGGCGGCGCGGCGGTCCAGAGCTCGAAGAACCTGTTCTGGGCCCGCCAGAGTCCGAACCGGACGCCGAGCCGCTCGGCGCCCGTGACCAGGGCCACGGCCGCAGCCACGCGCTCGGCCGTGACGCCCTCCCCCAGCGCGTCCAGCGCCGCCGCCACCGCCCGCTGCATGGACGGCTTGGCCTCCGCGAGGTCCAGCGTGATCCCCAGGAGGCGGGCCTCCCCCGTCAGCTCGAACACGCGCTCGGGGATGGCGCCGGCCTCGGGCACCGTCCGGAGCGCCTCGACGACCTCCTCCTCGATGACGTGGCGGGCCGTGATCCGGAACACCTCGGGGATGGGCGCGTCCTGCTGGCGCAGGTAGCGGACCAGGCGGCGGCTCTCCTCCCAGGTGCGGCGGTAGGTCTCCTCGTAGCGGTCCAGCACCGTCCGGATCACGTGTCGCAGGACGCGCCGGCGCTCCTCGATGAACAGGTGGCTCAGCGAGAAGGTGTCGCGGCCGAAGTGCTCGTCCAGCGTCCGGACGCTGTCGGCCAGGCTGTGCTGGTTGTAGTGGCGCAGCAGGCTCGCCTTCAGCGTCTCGTAGCTCTCCGCGTCCTCCCAGGCGCGGATGCCGCACGTGAAGTCGTGCCCGCCGAAGTGGAGCAGGCCGTACACGGCGTCCCGCGCGTCGCCGGTGACGTCGGAGGTGACGCGGACGCGCCCGACCCGGAGCGCGGTCCCGTCGTAGGCCTCGTGCGTCTCGTCCAGGCGCTGCACCTGCCAGGCGTAGATGCGCGCGTGGTCGGGGTGGGGCTCGAAGAGCCCGGTGATGGCGTAGTGCGCGATGACCCGGCGCCAGTCCACCACCGCGGGGCGGATGAGCCGGCGGTAGACGTCGCCGCCGTCGTGGAACTCCGGCACGTTGCTGGGCGCCGCCTCCAGCCGCCGGACGAACTCGCCCTCCAGCGAGCCCCCGCCCAGGTCGCGCAGGTACTGCAGCGCCATGGCCGCGTACTTGAGGACCTGCACGGGCTCCAGCGCCGAGATCTCGTCGAAGAACCAGCCGCACGACGTGTACATGAGCAGCCGGTTGCGCTGCATCTCCAGCAGCCGGCGCGTCTCCACCTGGGCGGCCTCGTCCAGGGGCACCCGCCGGTGTCCGTCGAGGAACCGCGCCAGCGTCTCGGGCCGCCGGTCGAGGATCACCTCCACGTAGGCGTCGCGGGCGGCCCACGGGTCCTTCAGGTAGGCCGATGCGCGGGCCTCGTAGAAGGCGTCCACCTGGTCCCGGAGCCAGTCCAGGGCCTCGCGGAGCGGCGCCCGCCACCGCTGCTGCCAGTCGGGGCGGAACCGGCAGCCGCAGTCGCTCCGCCACCGCTCCACGCCGTGGGCGCAGCTCCAGGAGGTGAGCTCGTGGATCGACGCCTCCCAGGTGGGGGGGTGCTGGGCGAGGAAGGCGCCGTAGTTGGTCAGCTCGGCGAAGCCCTCGGTCTCGATCTGCTGGATGGCGGCGGCCAGGGCCATGTCGCCGAACGGCTTGTGGTGGCCGTACGACTCGCCGTCCGTGGCGCAGTGCACCAGCTGTGGCCAGTCGCGCCGGTCGGAGAAGCCGGCCCTGAGGCGCTGCACGAAGGTCTCGCCCCGGTCCAGGGCGTTCTCGAAGGCGACGGCCCGCGAGATGGGACCGTCGTAGAAGAACAGCGCCAGCGTGAGGCCGCGGGGGCCGCGCCAGAGGTAGGGACGGCTCGGATCGACCGCGTCGTTCACCTCCTGCCAGGTCTCCGCGCCGATCTCGCGCACGCGCCAGGCCTGGTGCGGTGCCAGGATGGTGAAGCCGAGGCCCGCCTCCGCCAGCACCTCGAGGGTCTCGCCGTCCACCGCGGTCTCCGGCAGCCACATGCCCTCGGCCTCCCGGCCGAAGCGGTGCCGGAAGTCGGCCAGCCCCCACGCCACCTGGGTCACCTTGTCCCGGCGCGTGGCCAGCGGCAGGATCATGTGGTTGTAGACCTGGGCGATGGCGTTGCCGTGGCCGCCCCGCGCCGCCGCGCTGGCCCGGTCGGCCGCCACGATCTTGGCGTAGACGTCGGGGCTGTGGCGCTCGAGCCAGGCGAAGAGCGTGGGGCCCACGTTGAACGAGATCTTCTCGAAGTTGTTCACGACGCCGAGGATGCGGTTCTGGCGGTCCACCCGCCGGGCGGCGGTGTTGGGCGCGTAGCACTCGGCGGTCACCCGCTCGTTCCAGTCGTGGTAGGGGGCGGCGGAGTCCTGCACCTCCACCGCCTCCAGCCAGGGGTTCTCCCGGGGCGGCTGGTAGAAGTGCCCGTGGATGGCGACGGCGCGGGGCGGCATCAGCCCTCGTCCAGGCTCAGGAGGAACGCGCGCCGGCCGCCCCGCGGCACCACCACGAGCCCGGACGGGTCCACGTGGTAGCGGCGGGCGTCGGCCTCGCGGTCCAGGCCGATCTCGGCGCCGGCGGGGACGATGTTGAAGCGGTCCACGATGGCGCGACGGAGGTGGGCGCCCTTGCCCACCGTCGTGTGGTCCATGACGATGGAGTCCTCGATCACTGCGCCCTCGTTGACCCACACGCTGCGGCCCAGGATGGAGTTGCGGATGGTGGCGCGCTTGACCAGCGAGCCCTCGGCGACCTGGGCGTTGTCCACGTCGCTGCCGAGGAACCGCGCGGGTGGCCCCGCGTGCTGGCCCGCGCGCATGGGCCACTCGCGGTTGTCCAGGTCGAAGCGCGGCGACTCGCCCAGCAGGTCCATGTGCGCCAGCCAGTAGGCCTCGATGGTGCCCACGTCGCGCCAGTACCCCACCTCCTCGTACGGCTTGATGCCGGGCACCTCGTTGGTCGTGAAGTCGTAGGCGAAGACCCGGCCGGAGGGCACCAGCTCGGGGATGATGGAGCGCCCGAAGTCGTGGTCGGTGGAGCGGCGCGCGTCGTCGATGAGCGCGTCGATGAGCACCTCCCGGGAGAAGAGGTAGTTCCCCATGGAGACCAGCGCCCGCGCCGGGTCGCCGGGCATGGCGCGGGGCCGGGACGGCTTCTCCTGGAAGTCCACCACGCGTCCGCTCCGGTCCACGGCCAGCACGCCGAACTGCGAGGCCTCCGCCAGCGGCACGGGCCGGGCGGCGATGGTGACGCCGGCGCCCGCCTCGCGGTGGAACGCCACCATCTGGGTCACGTCCATGCGGTAGATGTGGTCGGCCCCGAAGACGGCGACCAGGTCGGGGGCGAAGTCGTCGATCAGGTTGAGGTTCTGCAGTACCGCGTCCGCGGTCCCCCGGTACCAGGCGGGGCCGGTGCGCATCTGGGGCGGGACCACGGTGACGAAGTAGTCGGGCAGCATGCCGGAGGTCCGCCACGCCACCCGGATGTGCTCGATCAGCGACTGGGACTTGTACTGCACCAGCACGTAGATGGAGCGAAGGTCCGAGTTGACGAAGTTCGAGAGCACGAAGTCGACGATGCGCAGCCGGCCCCCGAAGGGCACCGCGGGCTTGCAGCGGTCGCGCGTGAGCGGTTGCAGGCGATCGCCGCGCCCGCCCGCCATGATCATCGCCAGGACGCGGGGCCGCCGCGGCACGGGTCAGGCTCCGGCCGTGGCGCCGGCCGCCCAGGCCGGGTCGAGGTCGGGGAAGCAGAAGTCCTCGCGCTCGAGCCGCCGGAGCGTGTCCGCCGCCTCCACGGACAGCGGGTGGCCGGAGGCGAGCGTCCGCGCCATCTCGCTGAGGCGCTTGAACTCCGCGTAGTGCTCGGCGACCCGGCGCTCGGCGTAGTCGCGGGCGGACCAGGTGGTGATGAGGAACTGCCAGTCGGAGGCCTGGAGCAGGAGCAGCTCGCGCGCGGCCTGGGCCAGCACCCGGCGGTACTCGGCGCCCAGGCCCTCGCCGAGCCGGAGCAGCTCCACCCACTCGGCCTCCACGCTGTACACGCGGTCCCAGGTCCACTCGGTGTCGGGGTTGAGCCAGACCCGGTGATCGCCGCCCTCGCCCCAGGAGCCCTCGG